>JBBSGQ010000039.1:0-14194 GCA_038253965.1 Acidimicrobiales bacterium
TCGGTGGGCTCCTGTGGGCGGTCGGGGTGACGACGCTCGGCCACTTCCTCGGCGAGATCGAGTTCGTGCGCAACAACATCGAGCTCGCGATCTTGGCTGTGATCGCCGTGTCGTTGCTCCCCGTGGCGGTCGAGCTCGTACGAGCCCGCCGTCATCGGCTGCCCGTCGACACGCCCGCCTGACCGCTAGGCGGGCGCGTCGCCCTTCTTCGCGTAGACGATGGCCCCGATGACCACGATGAGCGCGGCGGCCGCGATGATCAGGGCCAAGCCCTTCGGATGCTGTTGCAGGTTCTCGAGTTTGGTCTTGTCGTAGACCTTGATGATGGCCGGCAGGATCAACAGGGACACCAGGTTCATCACCTTGATGAGCGGGTTCAGTGCCGGGCCGGCTGTGTCCTTGAACGGGTCGCCGATCGTGTCGCCGATCACCGCTGCCTTGTGCGCCTCGGAACCCTTGCCGCCCTCGGCGCCGTCTTCGATGTACTTCTTCGCGTTGTCCCATGCGCCGCCTGCGTTGGACAGGAAGTTCGCCATGAGTTGGCCCGTCACGATGGCTGAGGCGAGGAACGCCCCCAGCGCGATCGGTCCGATCCCGAACCCGATGACCACCGGAGCGAGCACGGCGATGATGGCGGGACTGGACAGCTCACGCAGGGATGCTGCGGTGCAGATGTCGATGCAGGGCCCATAGTCCGGCTTCTTCTCGCCGCTCATGATCTTGCCGTCGGCGAACTGCCGTCGGACCTCCTCGACGACCACTCCTGCGGTGCGCGACACCGCCCGGATGGCGAGCGACGAGAAGATGAACGCGATGGAGCCCCCGACCAGGAGCCCGATGAACACCTTCGGGTCGGCCACGTTGATCGGAAACGATTGGTTGCCGATGTCCTTGATGCCGAGCTGTTGGATGATCGTCTCGCCGTAGGAGGCGAACAGCGCCACGGCTGCGATCACTGCTGAGCCGATGGCGAACCCCTTGGTCACTGCCTTCGTGGTGTTGCCGACCGCGTCGAGGCGCACGAGGATCCGTTCCGGCTCGCCCTCGAAGTGCCCCGACATCTCGGCGATGCCGGCCGCGTTGTCGGCCACCGGGCCGAACGTGTCCTCGGCCACGATGATGGCGGTGGTCGACAGCATGCCGATGCCGGCCAGCGCGACGAGGTAGGTCGAGAACTTGAAGTTGCCTCCGCCCAGTGCGATCGCACCGCCGATGGCAGCAGCCACGGCGACGAGTGCCCAGACCGAGGATTCGAGCCCGCTCGATATGCCCTCGAGCACGGTGGTCGCCGCACCAGTGCGGGTCGCCTTGGCGATGTCCTGTACGGGCTTGGTCGTGGTTGACGTGTAGTAGGCGGTGATGCGCGACGCGGCGTAGCCGAGGGCCACGCCGACGAGCACTGCGCCGAACATGCGGGCACCCGGATGCGAGACCAGGGCGCCCTTCGGGTCGCCCACGTAGACGAACGCCAGGACGGCTGCCCCGAGGACGGCCAGGACCTGGGCGACGCTGATGCCGCGGTTGATGCAGGTCAGCGCGTCGTCGTCCTTCGGGCCGGCCTTGACGAGAATGATGCCGATGATCGATGCCAGGAGCCCGATGGCCATGACTGCGACCGGAAACACCAGTCCCCGCGCCGCAACGTCGTTGCTGAGTCCGATGCCGTTGAACGCGGTGACGCCGAGGATGATCGAGGCCACGAGGGTCACGCCGAAGCTCTCGAACAGGTCGGCCGCCATGCCGGCGCAGTCGCCGACGTTGTCGCCGACGTTGTCTGCGATGGTGGCCGGGTTGCGGGGATCGTCCTCGGGGATCCCGGCCTCGACCTTGCCGACCAGGTCCGCTCCGACGTCGGCCGCCTTTGTGAAGATGCCTCCGCCGACCCGCAGGAACAGCGCGAGCAACGAGCCACCGAACCCGAAACCGATGAGGATCGCCGATGACGTGTTCCGGAACACCAGGATGATGGTGGTGGCGCCCAACAGACCGAGCCCCGCGGTGGCCAGGCCGCATACGCCGCCCGTGCGGATGGCGACCCTTAAGGCACCTGGGAAGTCGGAACGCATGGCCGCCGCGGTGGTCCGGATGTTGCCTCGCGTGGCAAGGAACATGCCGAGGAAGCCAATGGATGCGGAAGCCACCGCGCCCACGAGGAAGGCGAGTGTGCGGAACAGGCCCGACTGGGCGAAGTTGAGCGCCACCGAACCGTTGTCCCGTGTGATCTTCGCGGAGGTCACGAACACCACGACCGCCAGCGGGATGACGATCAGGCCGATCGTGCGGAACTGCCGCTTGATGTAGGCCATCGCGCCTTCTTGGATGGCATCAGCGATGTGGTGCATCTCCGCGTCGCCTGCATCGGCGGCGAGCACGCCCTTCATCAGCACATAGCCGACGACCAGTGCAGCGACCGCCACGACCAAGGCACCGACCAGCAGGATCTTGTCGGTCCCGCCGAGGTCGAAGGCTTGGTAGCCGCCTTCGGCGGCTAATAGGTACGACATGGATGGTTCCCTTGGCTGGCGGCTGCTGGTGCGGCGGTGAGGCAGCGGACCCGACAGGGTTTTGACTGCCGAAAACCTGTCCTTCGCTACTAGAAAGCCGCCAGGCGGCGCAAGATGGCGAACCCGCACCCATCGAGGGGACAGGGTCGTGCGGTCGATGGGCAGGCTCGCGGCCCAGGTGCCGCGGGTCGCGAGCGTCGATGAACCCGCCGCGATCCTCACGGCTATCGTCCTGCCGCATGCACGGGGAGGCTTCGCTCCAGTCAGTCGCGCAACGGCGAACCGTCTGGCTGATCCTCTCGGCCGGCGCCTTGCTCCGTGTCGTGCTCGTTCTGCGAGCCCCACGGCCCTACGGGTACGTGTACGACTACTACCACGCCGGCGTGCAGGTCCTGTACCGGACCGGTCGGCTTCCGATCGCCGCCGATTGTCCTCAGTGCTATCACCCCCCGGTCTTCTACACGCTCGGCTTGCCGTTCTACGCTCTCGGCAGGTGGCTGCACCACGGGCCGGGGTCGGTTGACGCAGCATTGCGCTGGCTGTCGATGCTCTCGGTCCTGTGCGGGGTCGTCTGCGTCTGGTACGGGTGGCGCCTGCTGGTGTTGTTCGGTCGTCGAGGATGGGATCTGGTCCTGGGCCTGGGGCTCATCGTCGTGTTTCCCTGTCTCGTCATCAGCTCGTACGGCATCGAGGCCGACATCGTGCTGACCTCGTTCATGATCGCCTTCATCTACTACCTGTGCCTTTTCTGGCGGGACCCACAGCGGGCCGGTGCCAAAGGCGCGCTGCGACTGGGTGTCCTCGCCGGATTGGCGGCGGCCACCAAGTACAACGGCTTGGTGGCGCTCGCCGCGTTCGGCGTACTGGTCGTCTTGCACGTGGGCCTGACCCGGCCTCGGAGGAGCTTGGTGGCGCTCTCCGGGTTGGTGATGGTGACTGCCGTGTTGGTTGGTGGTTGGAAGTACGTGGACAACGTCCGTGAACGTGGCACGCCGCTTTACGCGAACGGGAGCGCGCAACAGGGCTTCAAACTCGGGTCGCACCGTTTCTATCTTGATCGCTATGAGTTCGACTCGTTACGGGTTCGTCAACTCCTGCACTTGTGGAGTCCGACAGCTCCGAAGGGTCTCCTGACTGATTTGGCGGTGTACCGCAGCGTGCCAACGACCTTGTACGCGATGGCTTGGACGGACATGACGTTCTTCTCCGAGCCGACTCGCGGATACGACTACCTGCACCCCTACCTGCCTCGCCCTGTGTCCCAGTGGCTCGTAGCGGCTGTCCTCGCATTGGGCGTGGTCCCCACCGGGCTGGTCGTGGTCGGCGGCGCGATGACCCTGAAGGATCGGGCGTATTGGCCCCTCGCCGTGATGACGGGTCTCACGATCGCGGCGTATGTGCTCTGGTTCCTTTCGCAAGAGCTCTGGGCGTTGAAGACGAAGTACGTGTTGTTCTTGCTCCCGGCATACGTGCTCTACGCCGTCGTCGGCCTGGAGCGGGTCCGCCGGCTCCGATGGCGACTTCCGGGTCAGGTGCTGACGGGGCTGCTCGTGTTGCTCATCGGCTTCAGCTACGCGTACCTCATGGTCTTCGCCATCGGCCGTCATGCCTGACCGGCCGGCTCCAGATCGCGCGGCTTGCGTCCACGGCTCATGAACGCTCGTCCGGACGAATCGGCGCCAGATAGAGCGCTATGGTTGCCCGCTCCTGTTGGCTCCGGAGTTCGACATACCGGCTGAAGCGCGAACGCCAGGCCCGGTCGAGCGCGAGGAGGTCTCGCTCGACCCAGGTTGCCAGGTGTTGCGAACGCAGCAATGTCTCCGCGTCGGCGCGGCTCAGCGGAAGCGCGGGCAGCCGGGCCACTTGTCCTGCCCGAACGGCGCGCGCGCCGTCGTTGTTCGGGCGAAGCCCTCGGTGGCTGATGTATGCGGTGAGGCTGCTGCTCAGGGCACGGAGCTCGGCGCTCGCCCGACGGTCCAAGCCGTCGTGCACGGCGATCCGTCGAGCACCAGGAGTCGAGTGAGGCGGCCTGCTGCCGAACACCAGGAGGAGCTTCACTCGGGCGTTGGTCCCGGTGAACTTGCGAGCGGGGCCGAGGTGGCGGAGCTCGTATGGATCGTTGGTCACGAACGGGATGCCGACTCGTTGCATCTGCGCCCAGACACCCTCGCTGTAGGGTTCGTGAAACGTCGTGGGAGGCACGATCAGTATCGGCCCCCTGCCCCTGAGCGCTCCGAGCTGTCGCCCGAGGTCGCGCACCGCGGGAACCGCCGATTCGCTCTCCATGGCGCCCTGGTCACTGGGGAGCAGGTTGAGCGACGCGACTGCGATCGTGGCGACGACGAGGGCCGCGACGAGCGCGGTCGGTGGCGCCGCTCGCCGCCATCGCCGGGCGAGCGTCGACCCGATCGCGAAGAAGACGAAGGCCGAGAGCGGCCACAACCAACGGAACGTGTGCTGTGTCGCGAAGCCGAACACGCCGAGCGGCATCCGGCCAGCGGTGAGAAGCCCGCCGGCCAACAGCACGGCAGCCGTGGTGATGATGCGGATGCTCTGGCGGTCGGCACGACGATGTGCGCTCCAGGCACACCAGCCGAGCACCGCGGCGAGGAGGGCCAATGAGCACAGCGCGACAAGTAGGGAGGGCGAAGTGGCCAGACCCATCGCAGACTTGCCGGGATTTGGCACGCCGGGTTGGTTCGCGGCGAGATACCTCGCGTAGGAGGGGCGAACCCACCACGGGGGCAGCGTGACCACCTTGGCGACGAGCCGTGCGCCGACGGAGAAACCGATCGGCTTGAGCCCGGGGTCGTTGACGCCCTTCAGTACCCGAGTGGCGTTCCCGGTGCGCGCGAATTGCTCGAAGATCGACTGGGCCCAGCAGACAGCCAGGACGAGACCGGTGAGAGCGCTCGCACGTCGAGCTCGCTGACGCGTCGCAGGCGATGGTCCACCGTCCGCTCGCCGGTCAGCGCGTAGCGAGAGGGCCAGTCCGACGACACCCCACGCGCTCAGCACCACTACGAGATATGCGTACGTCACGTAGGACATCAGGAGGAAGCTCGCTACGCCGGCCGCCCAGGGAAGCGACTTGAGGTCACCGCATGTGACCGACCAGATCAGCATTGCGAAGCAGAGGAACGGCAGCAACAGACTGCTCGGCTGAACCGGGTCAACCAGGACGTGGCTGCCCATCGCCCAGCACATCGCTGCAGTGACCGCCATGCTCGCCACGCCGAGACCTGCGCCGCCGCGCCGGTATGCAACGACTGCTATGCCCAGCGCAGCGCTGCAGTTGAGTAGGGCGACACCGATGACCAATCCAGCGGCGGTGCCGAAGACGCTTGTGGGTATCGCCAGGAAGTCGTAGAGCAACGGTCCCGGGTTGTTGAAGGGAAGCTTGGCGGTCAGCGAGACCGACGTCGCCTCGCCGAGGAGAGGCAGTTGGCGGCTGAACACGTCGCGAGCGCGGATGGCGAAGAAAGCGCTGTCGCCGACGGGCACATAACCACGATGGATGGCCACTGCCGCGGCGAACGCGATCGGCGCCATCGCCGCTGCCACAGATACGACGAACAGGCGCATGATCAACCGGTCCCTGCGCTGATCGGCGGCACCCGGCGCCGATCGCTCCTCGTGCGGTGGCTCGCCGGATCGCGCCACCAGCTGGTCTGGCGAAGAACTCACGCTGTGAGCTCTAGCGGATAGGTCGCCCTCCGGGGTCGCCACGGTTGTTCTTGCCAGGCTGCGCCTGGCGTGATGACGCCGTGTCGATGGGTCGGCTCGCCTCCTCTGTGCCGTGCCACTTCGTCGATGACGCTCGCTCGACCTCGGTCGGGCCGCTCCGGCAAGGATCCTGGCTCCGCCTGGCAGGATCTCACGGGCACATCGGAGAAAGTAGCGAGCGCTCACGCGGTGTACGAACACCGAGGGCGAGCGTCCGGGTGTGTGTCACAGCGTTTCCGTTTCTGGCTTCCAGCCCAGTCGCAAGCTACACGCGCCCGAGCACCGTGCGGGGGGCAGGACGCTCCTCACCGCGGGCGCGCACCGATGTCGAGCTCAGGATCGACTGAGGTACCGGCGGTTCTTGAACTTCGACCTCAGGTAGTCCTTGTTCATCGTGGCGATGAAGTCGATCGGTATCTCCTTGGGGCACGCCTCTTCGCACTCGCCGTGGTTGGTGCAGGAACCGAAGTACTCCTCCATCGTTTCCACCATCTTCTCCACCCGCTCGAATCGCTCGGCTTGTCCTTGGGGCAACAGGTTGAGATGGGCCACCTTGGAGGCGGTGAAGAGCTGCGCTGCGCTGTTCGGACAGGCGGCCACGCACGCGCCGCATTGGATGCAGGCGGCAGCGTCCATGGCTGCGTCGGCCACCACCTTGGGGATCGGGATGAGGTTGGCGTCGGGGGCCCCACCCGTGGCGGCGGTGATGAACCCACCGGACTCGACGATGCGGTCGAGGGCCGATCGGTCGACCATGAGATCCTTGATGACCGGGAACGCCGTCGCCCGCCAAGGCTCGATGGTGATCGTGTCGCCGTCTGCGAACTTCCGCATGTGGAGCTGGCAGGTCGCCGTCCCCTTCTGGGGGCCGTGGGCCTGGCCGTTGATCATCAACGAACAGGTGCCGCAGATGCCCTCGCGGCAGTCGTGGTCGAACGTGATCGGCTCCTTGCCGCCGGTGATCAAGCGCTCGTTGACCAGATCGAGCATCTCGAGGAATGACATCTCGTCGTTCACCTCGGGAGCGTCGAGGACCTCGAACTCGCCGTCGGCGTTCGGGCCGTTCTGCCGCCAGACCCGCAGCGTGAGGTTGAGGGTCCGCATCTACTTGTAGCTCCGAACCGCGAGGTGGACGTTGTCGAACTCGAGGGGCTCCTCGTGCAGGTCGGCCTTGGCCGGGTCGCCGGTCCACTCCCAGGCGCTGACGTGCGCGAAGTGCTCGTCGTCTCGCATGGCCTCGCCCTCCTCGGTCTGGTGCTCGGCCCGGAAGTGGCCACCGCAGGACTCCTCCCGGTTCAGCGCGTCGAGGCACATCAGCTGGGCAAGTTCGAAGAAGTCGTCGACCCGACCGGCCTTCTCGAGGGTCTGGTTGAGGCTGGCTCCGTCGCCGTTGACCCGGAGGTCCTTGCGGAACTCCTCGTGTAGTGCGGGAATCTCGCCGAGGGCCTTCTCCAGCCCCTCACGTGTGCGCTCCATGCCGCAGTAGTCCCACACGATCTGGCCCAGACGGTGGTGGAACCAGTCCGGTGAGCGGGTACCACCGATCGAGAGATAGCGAGCGAAGCGCTCAGCTGCTTCCCGCTCCGCCGCCTGGAACGCGGGATGGTCGGTTGGCACCGGCTTGACGCCGAGCCGCGGTGCGAGGTCGTTGCTGATCGTGTTGGGCAGCACGAAGTACCCGTCGGCCAAGCCTTGCATCAGTGCCGAGGCACCGAGACGGTTGGCACCGTGGTCAGAGAAGTTCGCCTCGCCGGCGCAGTAGAGCCCGGGCACCGTCGTCATCAGCTCGTAGTCCACCCAGAGCCCGCCCATCGTGTAGTGGGGGGCCGGGTAGATCCGCATCGGTTGCTTGTAGGGGTTCTCGTCGGTGATGCGGTCGTACATGTCGAAGAGGTTTCCGTAGCGCTCGCCGATGACACTGGTTCCGAACCGCTCGATGGGCTCGGCGAAGTCGAGGTACACGCCGTTCTTCAGAGGGCCGACACCTTTGCCTGCGTCGACCTCGACCTTGGCCGCTCGCGAGGCGATGTCGCGCGGGGCCAGGTTGCCGAAGCTGGGGTAGCGACGCTCGAGGTAGTAGTCCCGATCACTCTCCGGGATCTGCTCGGGGGGGCGGGTCTCATCCCTGTTCTTCGGTACCCATATGCGCCCGTCGTTGCGCAGCGACTCCGACATCAGGGTGAGCTTCGACTGGAAGTCGTCGCTCTGGGGGATGCAGGTCGGGTGGATCTGGGTGTAGCACGGGTTGGCGAACGCAGCGCCGCGTCGGTGAGCACGCCAGGCCGCGGTGACGTTGCAGGCCATCGCGTTGGTGGAGAGGTAGAACGCGTTGGAGTAGCCGCCGGTGGCCAGCACGACCGCGTGACCCGAATGGCTCCGGATCTCGCCGGTTAGAAGGTCGCGCACGACGATTCCGGCGCAGCGCCCATCCACGACGACAACGTCGAGCATCTCGGTGCGGTTGTGCAGCGTCACCGCGCCGAGGCCGACCTGGCGCGCCATCTGCTGGTACGCGCCGAGCAGGAGCTGCTGGCCGGTCTGGCCGCGCGCGTAGAAGGTTCGGCTGACCTGTGCGCCACCGAACGAGCGGTTGTCGAGCAACCCGCCGTACTCGCGGGCGAACGGCACGCCTTGGGCCACCATCTGGTCGATGATGTCCACCGACACCTCGGCGAGCCGGTAGACGTTTGCCTCGCGCGACCGGAAGTCGCCACCCTTCACCGTGTCGTAGAAGAGCCGGTAGATCGAGTCGCCGTCCCCTCGGTAGTTCTTGGCTGCGTTGATACCGCCCTGTGCGGCGATCGAGTGAGCCCGGCGAGGCGAATCGTGGAACGTGAAGGCGTGGACGTTGTAGCCCTGCTCGGCCAGCGTGGCTGCGGCGGAGGCACCGGCCAGGCCCGTCCCCACGACGATGATGTCGTACCGCCGCCGGTTGGAAGGGTTCACGAGCTTGCGCTCGAACTTGTAGTTGTTCCACTTCTGCTCGATCGGGCCCTCGGGGATCTTGGCGTCGAGTTCGATGGCCATGGCTGCTCCTCTCCGATCCGGGCTCAGCTGCCGGGCACGCTGACTACGCCGGCCAGCACGGCGATCGGGAACGAGACGTTGCCGACCACCACCAGGCCGGCGAACGCAGCGGCGAAGTCGCGGCGCCAGCGGTTGAAGCGCGGGTTGTTCCAACCCATCGATTGGAACAGGCTCCACGCGCCGTGGAACAGGTGGAACCCGAGGGCCACGTTGGCCACGATGTAGAGGATCGCCACCGGGACCCGGCTCAGGCTGTGCGCCACGTTGCCGTAGGGATCGCCCCGCACGTACGTCGACCCGGTGCCGGTCCAGGACAGGTCGAAGAGGTGGAACACGAGATAGAGGCCGACGATGATGCCGCTCACCCGCATCGTTCGACTGGCGTAGTTGGCAGCTATGTAGTCCCGCTTCGACTGGTAGTTCGTGCGCCGGGCCCGACGGTTCACCAAGGTCAATGAGTAGGCGGCGTGGATGTGGAGGACGAACGCGACGATGAGCCCGGCCCGGAGGGTCCAGAGAAAGACGGTCCGGGGCAGGATCGGCACGAGGATCTCACGGAGGAAGTCGCCGTAGCCGTCGAACTCGGCTATGCCCAGGTACATCTTCAAGTTGCCGACCATGTGGGCGAACACGAAGCCCATCAGCAGGATCCCGGTGATGGCCATCACGTACTTCTTGCCGACGGCGGAGCGGTAGAGCTCGATCGGGAAGGGCGCTTTTCGCCGGGGCTCGACGACGGGCTTCGGGGCCGGGCGGGCAGGTTTGGCAGTAGTCGATCCGGAGGTGTCCCTCGTCGCAGTTGCCATCGCCGGCGACGCTACTTCCGGGTGCAGGAGTGAACGTAACCGGACAGTCCTAGAGCTCGAGCGGATAGGTCGCCCTCCGGGGCCGCCACGGTTGTCCTCGCCAGGCTGCGCCTGGCGTAAAGACGCCGTATCGATGGGTCGGCTCGCCTCCTTAGCGGTCGGACTTCGATCGGGGAGGGCTCATCAGGGCCTGGCGATGCACGCCTCGTAGGAGTTGGTCGAGGAGTGGGTGCCAGCATCGACCGCAAGCTCCAAGGTGAGCCGACCGGCGACATCGGGTACCACGAACTGAACGGTGCCGACCCGGACGCAGCTGTCGGCCGGGATGTCGTCGCCCCAGCGCCACCGATGGCTTCCGCCGTTCCAATTCAGCTCGGCGCGCACCTCGGCCGACTCGACCGGTTCGCGCCGGTCGCTGACAACATGTACATCGAGGGCGAGCGCATGGCCGGGGGCGATCGAGGCGGGCAGGCGGTCGGCGACCACGATCACCGGGGCGCAGGCCGCCTGCAACGCGAGGTAGGCCGCCTTGGGCCGTCTGTCGTGTCCGAGGACCGCCCAGGTCACCGAAGGGGCGCTGTCGGCGAACGCGAACTGGGCGAACCCGCCCGTCGGGCAGTACTTGAGTCGGCGCAGCGTCTCGATGTGCCGGCGGACAACTGTGGCCTGGTACGCCTGGGTGCCAGCCCGCCAACCCTCGAAGGTGGGGTAGTCCGACGGTGGCACGTGGCGGTCGAAGTACGGCTTCTGCAGGGCATGGGAGTGGGCAAGCCGAGCCCAGTCGAGGTCGGGCCATCGATGTGGTTCGCAGAAATCCGCCGTCTCGGGCACCGCCTGGGCGCCGAACTCGCTAACGAAGCGCACCATCCGGGGGATGGATCGGGCGAAGACCGCAAGATCACGCTCATGGCCGTGGTACCAGCCGAAGTAGAGATGGCTGTCGGTCCCATCGAACTTCGGCGGGTGAGGAAGGACCCCGGAGTGGGCGATGACCGGCCGGCTGCCGTCGGCCTTCTCGAACGCTCGCTTCACTGATCGATCGAGGATCGTCTTGTTCCACGAAGGCAGCTCCTGCCCGATGGCAAACCTCCCGAGGAACGACGTCATCGAGGTGTCGCTCTCGGGATCGATGTCGAGCGCCAACGGTTCGTTGTGGCCACACCACACCGCCACTGACGGATGGTGCCCCAGGAGGTCGACCGCCTCGGCCACCTGGCGCACGGCTTGCTTGCGAATGCTGCGGGCGTAGCCCCATTGCAACGGGAAGTCCTGCCACAGCAACATCCCGGCCTCATCGGCTGCTTCATAGGTCTCGGGCCGGCTGATGTGGGCGTGCAACCTCAACAGGTCGAGGCCGGCGTCCTTGGCCAGGCCGATGTCGGCGGCCAGTTCTTCCGCGGTGGCTTCGCCGAGCGCCATGCGGGTCGGGCCCTGGTTCGAACCCTTGAGGAACATGCGCTCGCCATTGACCCGGAACACCCAGTTGCGCATGGAGACTTGGCGGAGGCCCATGCGCCGCTCCCGCCGATCGCTCACCGACCCGTCAGCGAGCGCCACCTGGACGGTGACGTCGTGCAGCGCCTGTCGGCCGAGGGCGTGCGGCCACCACAGATCCGGATCGGTGACGGTGATGGCCCACTCGACCTGGTTCTCGCCCGCGGCGAGCTGACGTTCGTCATTGTGAACGGAGTCGCCCACCGCGGAGCTGATCGTCGCTTCTCCGGGTTCGGCCACGTCCAGCACCGCTCGGAAGGCGACGACGGCTCTCGCCTCGGTGGCCTCGCGACACGTCACGCGCAGGCGACGTATGCGGACCGAGCCGGTGCGCTCGATGTGGATCGGTCGCCACAAGCCACCGGGGTTCCAGTCCGGATCGACGCAGTCCCAATGCTGGAACACGCCGGTTATGTTCTTCTTTGCTGTCCGGTCCGTCGGTCGGGTGCAGGTCGCCTCGATGCCGAGTAGATGCTCGGGTCGAGCCGACAGCGCACCGGTCACCTCGAACTCCTGAGGGAAGAAGTAGCCCTCTGTGTCGCCGACGTAGCCACCGTCGAGCCAGACGTCACCCTGGTAGAAGATGCCGTCGAGCACTAGCCAGTGGCGGTCGGCGGGCTCTGGCCGGGCGTGGTCGAAGCGGGTTCGGTAGAGCAGCGGTCCGTCAGTATCTGAGAACGCCGGGGTTGACCGCCAATGGCCGGGGACCTTGAGCGTCTCCCATGAGGCGTCGTCGGGTTCGTCGAGCCAGGTGCGGCGCAACTCGTCGTCGGCGACCAGCGCCTGCCACGTCCCCGACAGCTCCATGGCCCGGAGACGCTACCGGTTGGCGGTCGGGACGGAGTCGGAAGCATCCCGCTCGCGGCTCACCGGAAGGCAGCAACCGACGGTAGGTTGCCCGCCATGTCATCGCGCGCAGCGAACCTGGGTCAGCTGAAGGAATCCGGCTGGGACTCGGTCCCGGTGAAGGCGGAGGTGAGACGGAACGCGATCGAGCGCATTCGGGCCGGTCTGCCGCTGATGGACCGTGTCCTCGGTTACGAAGACACGGTCCTGCCCCAACTCGAGAACGCCCTCCTCGCGGGCCACGACGTGATCTTCCTCGGCGAGCGGGGCCAGGCCAAGACCCGCATGATCCGCAGCCTCACCGAGCTGCTGGACGAGTGGATGCCGGTCGTGGCGGGAAGCGAGATCAATGATGACCCCTACGAGCCCGTTTCGCGCCATGCGCGCGACCTCGTCGCCGAGCACGGCGATGACACGCCGATCGAGTGGATCCATCGCAGCGACCGCTACGGCGAGAAGCTGGCCACCCCGGACACGTCGATCGCCGACCTCATCGGCGAGGTGGACCCGATCAAGGTGGCCGAGGGCCGCTACCTGGCCGACGAGCTGACACTGCACTATGGCCTCGTGCCCCGCACCAACCGGGGCATCTTCGCCATGAACGAGCTGCCCGACCTCGCCGAACGTATCCAGGTCGGCCTGCTCAACGTCCTCGAGGAGCGCGACGTGCAGATCAGGGGGTACAAGATCCGCCTCCCGCTCGACATCATGCTCTTCGCGTCGGCCAACCCCGAGGACTACACGAACCGCGGCCGGCTGATCACCCCCCTCAAGGATCGCTTCGGCTCGCAGATCCGAACGCATTATCCGCTCGATGTCGACACGGAGCTGGCGATAGTCGCCCAAGAGGCACGTCCCTTGGACGGATCCGGGATGTCGGTCGAGGTGCCCGAGTTCATGGCCGAGATCGTGGCGACTGTGACCTACCTTGCCCGTCAGAGCTCGCACATCAACCAGCGGTCAGGCGTCTCGGTACGGCTGTCGGTGGCCAACCAGGAGACGCTCGTTGCCAACGCGGCCCGCCGGTCGCTACGGCTCGGCGAGGACGATGTCGTACCCCGGGTCAGCGATCTGGATGCCCTTGCGTCGTCCACCTCGGGCAAGGTCGAGATCGAGTCCGTGGAAGAAGGCCATGACGGGGAGATCATCGATCGGCTGATGAAGGCGGCGGTGCTCACCGTGTTCCGTGAGCACTGCCGGACCGAGGACCTGCGTGATGTGATCGAAGCGTTCGACGATGGCCGGGTCATCCACGCAGGTGACGACGTGCCGGCCGCCGACTACGCGGACCTCGTCGGCTCGGTCGCAGCGCTGCGCAGCCCGGTCAACGCGCTCACCAAGGGCGACGAGCGTCCGGCTGCGGTGGCAAGCGCTGTCGAGTTCATCCTCGAAGGACTGCATCTTTCAAAGCGTCTCAACAAGGACGCCGCGGGCGCTCGGGCGACGTACCGCAGCAGAGGCTGAAGGGCCGCCGTTCTCGACGCAATGGCCGCGGGGACACTCCGCTATTTGCGTCGAGTTCGTCCGGCCGTCAGCCGCCGAACGGCTTGGCGCAGTTCCATGCCTGTTCGATCTCGACCTTCTGGCGGCCGCGGTAGGCCTTCGGCTGCTCGTGCCGGCAGCGCAGGTCCACCACGACCGGGCCCCAACCGGCGTCGAGCGCGACCCGACCACCCGTGGCCTTGTTCGGATCGTCGGGTTTGATCACGTCGATCCGCAATCCGATGTACAGCAGTTGGGTGACGATCAACGCGTACAGGAGTGCCGGCCGGCGATCGAGGGCCACTGCCA
>JBBSGQ010000040.1:0-14055 GCA_038253965.1 Acidimicrobiales bacterium
GCCGACACCCTGGCCGCCGGCGCCGGTTTGTGCGATCCGCAAGCGGTCAGGATCCTGGTCGACGAAGGACCGCTCCGGGTGCAAGAGCTCATCGCGCTCGGAGCGATCTTCGACCGCAATGCCCAGGGGGAGCTCGAGCTCGCACGGGAGGGCGGTCACACGCTGGCCCGAGTGGTGCACGCCGGCGGGTCCGCAACCGGCGCCGAGGTGGAACGCGCTCTGGTCGATGCGGTGCAGCGCACGATCGCCGCCGTGCACGAGCATGCGTTCGCCCTCGACCTGATCGTCGAGGGCGGCCGGTGTCGAGGCATCACCGCCCTCTTCTCGGACGGCTCCCGGCAGGAGGTGCGGGCCACGAACGTGTTGGTCACCACGGGTGGTGCCGGTCAGATGTTCGCGGTGACCACGAACCCGCTCGAGGCCACGGGCGATGGCATAGCCATGGCGCTGCGGGCGGGGGTCGCGGTAGCCGATCTCGAGTTCATCCAGTTCCATCCCACCGCGTTGCATCTCGAGGCCATGCCGCGCCCATTGTTGTCCGAAGCCCTGCGCGGCCACGGCGCGCTCTTGCGGGACACGAACGGCGAACGGTTCGTCGACGAGATGCAACCTCGGGACGTCGTCTCCCGTGCCGAGACCCAGCGAATGATCGAGCTCGGGGCCGACCACGTCTTCCTCGATGCGACCGGGCTCGAAGACTTCGATCAGCGGTTCCCCAACATAGCGACGGCGCTGCGGGAAGTCGGCCTCGACCCCGGGAGCGATTGGCTGCCTGTGGCCCCGGCAGCGCACTACACCTGCGGCGGGGTCGTGACCGACCTGCAGGGAGCATCCTCGTTACCCGGGCTCTGGGCCGCCGGGGAAGCTGCATGCTCGGGAGTGCACGGCGCGAACCGTCTGGCTTCCAACTCGTTGCTCGAGGGGATGGTGTTCGGGCCTCGAGCGGTCGAGGCCATCGAGGCCGGTGCATCCGGGCCCGAGGTCAGCGGTGCGATGCGATCGGTGCTCGTGGACGACGCTCACGGGTCGACACCGGTGGCTGAGACCCGATCGGAGGTCGGCGTGGGCATCGGCGGCCGGGTGTTGACGCTGCCCGAGCACTGGACGGGTCAAGCCGGTGGCCAGGGCATTGCGTCGGCGCGCCGAGAGCTGCAGCGGACGATGACCCTCAACGCGGGTGTCGTACGGACCGCCGAGTCGCTCAGCCGGGCGAACCGCGATGTGCAGCAGGCGTCGGCCGACCTGACGGGCAACGGTTCGGCCGAGTGGGAGGTGCGGAACTTGTCAGCCGTGGCCCACGCGCTCGTCGTCGCCGCCACCGCCAGAGAAGAAAGTCGTGGTGCCCACACCCGGACCGACTTTCCAATGGCCGACCCATCGCAGCGGTACCGGCTCGTCCTGCTCAGGGCTGAGCGTTCGTAGCTTCCCGCGACCTCGACAACTAGCGTCACGCCACGATGAGCGACCCGAGCGGCCATGCCCCGAACTGGTATCCCGACCCGATGGGCCGACATGAGTACCGCTACTACGACGGCGCGAGCTGGACCGAGCACGTGACCTCCCATGGACGGCAATCGGTGGACCACCTCGACGCGCCGGGTCAGGTTCCCGAACGCGATGTCGGCGTGGACAAGATCCAGAAGGATCTGCAGCAGAAGAAGATCGGCGTCCAACCCGGCGCTGTGCAGGGCGGCGGCACCGTCTTCACCGAACCGATCCTCGTCGTGAACCAGAAGGCCAAGGTCATTGAGATAAACAACGAGTACGCCATCTCCGACCAGCACGGCAATCAGATCGGCGCGGTCCGCCAGGTCGGCCAGAACGCGGCCAAGAAGGTCCTTCGGGTACTGACCTCGGCTGACCAGTTCATGACCCACAAGCTTCAGGTCGTCGACATGGACGGCCGGGTGCTACTGGCTCTCACCCGGCCCGCCAAGCTCATGAAATCCAAGATCATCGTGCAGGACGGCAAAGGCGATGAGGTCGGCCAGGTCGTCCAGGACAACATGTTCGGCAAGATCCACTTCAGCCTCATGTCCGGCGGCCACAACTACGGATCGATCAACGCCGAGAACTGGCGAGCATGGAACTTCAGCATCCGCGACCACACCGATACCGAGGTCGCTCGGATCACCAAGACGTTCGCCGGACTGGCACGGGCCATGTTCACCACCGCTGACAACTACGTGGTGCAGTTCCACCACACCCTCGAGGACCCCCTGCGCAGCCTGGTGGTGGCTTCTGCAGTCAGCGTCGATACCGCGCTGAAGCAGGACGCACGAGGTCTGGGCTGAACAGCGAGCGCCGTTCACCGGGTGGAAGCACAGGCATTCAGGCGTCTGACAGGCTTGGCTCATGGCTCTGTGTGATCCACCGATCAGCGCCGTACGCGCCGCGGTCACGCTCGCGGTGAACGAGGACCTGACACCATTGGGTGACCTCACGTCGTCGATCCTTCCCGCTGAGGTCGTAGCCCAGGCGGAGATCGTGGCGCGCACAGCCGGCGTCATCGCCGGACGGGCATGCGTCGACGAGACGTTTCGCCAGGTGGACCCTGCGATCGACTGCACCTGGCGGGTGGAGGAAGGTGCAGCTGTCGACGCTGACGCCGTGCTCGGAGTGGTCACCGGCCCGCTCGCCTCTGTCCTCACCGCGGAACGGACTGCGCTCAACTTCCTCGGCCACCTGTCGGGTATCGCCACCCGGACACGGAGCTTCGTCGACGCCGCCGGACCGGGTCTGCGCGTGTGGGACACCCGCAAGACCACGCCGGGGCTACGGGCGCTGGAGAAGGCGGCAGTGCGCGCCGGCGGTGCAGCCAATCACCGCGGCAACCTGAGCGACTGGGTGATGTTCAAGGACAACCACCTGACGGTGCTCGGCATCGAGGAAGCGGTCCGCCGAGCGAAAGCGGCCTGGCCCGGCCGGTTGGTACACGTGGAGGCGGACCGGATCGAACAGGTCGAAGAGGCCTTGTCGGCGGGCGCAGACGCCGTGCTGCTCGACAACATGACCCCTGAGGAGGTCACGGCCTGCGTGGGTCTGGCTGACGAGTACGCAGCGTCGGCCGGGACCAAGCGGGCGTTGCTCGAGGTCTCGGGAGGCATCACGCTGGAGACTGTCGCTAGCTACAGCGCAACCGGCGCAGATGTGGTGTCGAGCGGATCCCTGACCAACTCGGCCCCGGTGCTCGACATCGGATTGGACATCAGCTTGCGCTGAACGGTGGGTATGGCCGCTCGTCGTCGATCCGCGGGGGCAGAGCTCGAGCTCCGGAAATATGTCATCCAAGTTGTCGTCGGCGCCGAACACCGGACGGGCCACGTACAACCGATGCTCGAAGCTGACGTCGTGCACGCGTGGCACGATCTGCATCGGTGGACCCGCCACCGCCGATCTGACTGAGGGGAACCCCGCGCATGCATCCACGACAGGTCTGCCGTCGCTTGTTGGCTGTTCTGGCGCTGACCGGGTTGGTGGCGGCGGGGGCCGTCATCGGGTCCCCGGCCGCCGGCGCGGCCAGCGCAGCAAATCGGAACTACGTCAGGTCGCTGTACGGCGATCTCCTGAACCGGACCAACACGACGTCGAACCAGACGGGAATCGATTATTGGGCGAACCGGCTCGCCACCCATTCCCGGCTCAGCGTGGTGACCGGTATCCAGCACAGCACCAATGAGTACTTCGGAAAGATCGTGGACATCAGCTACGCCATCTACCTCGAGCGCAAGCCCGACCCACGTACCCGCGCCTTTCTCGCCAACGGTCTGAGGACCCGAAGCCTCAGCTTCAACGACGTGACCGCGAGACTCGTCGGTTCACACGAGTACTTCGTCCTCGCCGGTGCGACGAACGCTCGCTTCGTCGACAGGGCTCATGCCGACATCTTGGGCTTCCCGCCCTCGTCGTCGGCCCGGAGCCACTTGATCGGAGTTGCGGAGACGCAAGGTCGGGCCAAGGTGGCCGTGCTGCTGGCCACCAGTCATCGCGCCCGGGCAGATTTCGTGCGCTTCCAGTACCGCTCTTTCCTCGGACGTCCCGTCACCGCCGCCGCGCTCGAGTACCGGATCGATCAACTGTCGAACGGCCTTCGTCGCGAAGACTTTGACGCCCTGCTGGTGTCGTCGAACGAGTACTACGGCAAGAACAGCTGATCGCGCGGGGTAACCCCCCACGGAGGCGCTCGAAGCGTCTCTACGTGGTCGCCATGTCAGGTGAGGCTCGTGAGGCCCTGCGTCGCGAGCACTCCGCCGGCCACGATGAGCGCCAACGCTCCGGCGAGTGGAAGGTATCGAAAGGACCGGTTCGGGAAGCGCCGGTCCAGCACGGAGCGCCCGAAGACGAGAGCCAGGCCGACAGCAGTGAGGGTGGTAGCCAGGCCGACGGAGAACGCGGCGATCAGGGTCAACCCCAATGCGATACGTCCGAGTGAGAATGCGGCCACCACCACGATGACCGCAGAGGGCGACGGCACGATGCCGCCGGAGGTGGCGAGCAGGACCAGCCCCCGGCGCGACAACGGCGCGACATCCTCAGGCAGCTCGTGGGTGTGGCCTCCGGGCCCATGGTGGTGATGATGGCTCATGTCGTGGTCATCGCCGTGTCGGTGCTCGTCCACTGATCGCCCACCCGGACCGTCGTCGCCCGAGCCACGCTCCGCCATCGGGGATGAGGAGGCCACGGGGATTTGACCATGAGCCAGGACCGGCTCGTGCACGTGGTCGAGCACATGGGAGCCAAGATGATCGTGATCGTGTTGTAGCGCTCGTCGGGCGGCGTCGCTCCGACGGAGGCTGCGCAGGCGGGCGAAGAGCAACCAGACGCCAAGACCGATGGCCAGGCCACCCGACGCGAGCGTCAGCTGCGGGTAGAACTGTTCGACCCGCACCTCATGGTTGAGCTGGAACAGCAGCAGGCCGAGGAGCAGCACGCTGAACGTGTGCATCACCGAGACGATCACGCCGAGGAGCACGGCGTCGACCGGTCTGCCTTTCGTACCGATGAGGTAGGCGGCCATCACCGTCTTGCCGTGACCGGGAAGCAGCGCGTGGCTCGCTCCGAAGATGAAGCCCAGTCCGAGGATCCCGATCAGGGCCAACGGGTTCACCCGTTGACGGGTGATCAGGTCGGCGAACGCGCCGCCGGTGCGTGAGGGCGGTGGAGCAGATCGGGGCACGGGAAGCGCATCGACCGGCGCGGAGCCCGGCGTGAAGGTCGCAGACGTCGTCCGCAGGTCGAGTGGCGCCTGGATCAGGTCGCCGGGGTAGTGGCGGAGCTCGTCACTGACATCGCGACTCGGCGCATCGGAACGCACGATCCTGGCGTCTCCCCGGGCCACCGTCACGATCTCGCGCCAGCCCACCCGGTCGGGTTCGTTTCGGTCGTCGAAATGGAGACGACGGGGACTGTCGGTCCCAGCCGGAGGTAGGGCAGCTACAAAGACGGCCGCCACCCGCAGCGTCTTCAGCCCACCCTGTCCCGGCGGTTGATCGAGGGACTGGTCGACGGCGTGTAGCGGCAGCGACCGGCCGTCGACGGTCAGTTGCAGGTGGTCGGCGATCTCACGCACGCGCCGGCGAACGAATGCGGCCTTGTTCGAGGCCACCGCGTGACGTTCCGAGAACGCCGGTATCTCGGCCTCGTCGAGCACGTAGTACACGCGGACCCGGCCCGCCGACACCTCGACGCGCGCATATCGGTTGACAGTGAAGTTGCCCAACGGATGGGCCCACGCCGGTGACGTCGATCCGGCCATCACCACCACGATCGTGACCAAGCCGGCGAGTGCGAACACGACCCGTGATCGCCGTGAGCGCGCGGCTGTCCGTCGCCACTCAGGTCGACGTGCCGGTCTCCCGAGCTCGATCGGCATGGTTACTGTCCTACCACTGTGCTCTCCCTCGCCACCCCTTGCCGCCGACGGAGTCGGGCGCTGCCGACGCTGCTTGTCGCGCTTGCGCTCGTCACCAGCGCGTGCAGTAGCAACGACAAGTCCACGACCGAACCCCACACCTCGTCTACGGCGCCGCCGTCCACCGGGACGACCCTTCCGGGCCAGAGCCCGACTCCTCGCGCCACCGCGGCCGAGGCCGTGCAGGTCCTGCTGGCGGCTGAGCAGCGCGGTGATCACGTCACGTCATACCGCCTGCTGTCCAAAGCCGGTCGCGCCCAGTACAAGGACGTGTCGGAGTGGAAGCAGCGGCGCAGCGAGCTTCCGCCGGTCACGTCGTTCATGCTCAGCGTCAACGACGCGAGCCAAGTCCAAGGCCATTCGGCGAGGGTGGTCGTTGAGGTCCGGCACAAACCCGGGCTCGACCCGTTCATCGGACTGAGCGCAGCTCGGGAACGCGAGACGTGGACTGCGCGTCGGGTGGGTTCTCGATGGTTGGTCGACCCCGACCCTGCAGTTGTCTACGAGCTTCCCCCGTCCGCGCGGGCGGCTTCGGCTGTCGTGTCGTGGGCGCGTGCTGTTCAAGCGTGTGACAAAGCCGCCGCCACCAAGCTTCAAGGGATCCCCGAGCTGTACGGGATGAGCGACGGCGCGGACCGCTTGTGCCGTTCGAAAGGTCCGATCACTGCGGGCGCGGTCGGCTCGGTCGAGGCGGGGCCGTCCTCGGCGGACCTCCTGGCCCAGTACTCCACGGATGCGCTGGCCTGGGCACGGACCGTGCGCGTGCGAGCACCCAGAGGCTCCTTTTCGGTGATCGTGGCGCCGATCGGAGAGGTGTGGAAGATTGTCGGCTTGTCCGACTGAGAGATTTCCAGAAACCTCATCCAGGACGTTGCCGCGTTCCGTAGGACCACCAGCGTGCCTCAGCACCGAGGCCAATCACTCCCAAGGGGGACCAGCGTGCGCAAGAGGAAACTCCTTGCTGCGGCGATCGTCGCAGCGCTCATTCCGGTGGCTTCGGCCAACGGTCCGAGCGTCCAGGCATCTAGTCACCGTGAAGCTCCCCTGATCTCTCAGGACCCGGTTGCCGACAACACCGACTCCTACATGTTCCGCGATGCAACTGATCCCAGCAAGGTCGACATCGTGGCCAACTACATCGGTCTCGAGCAGCCGGCCAGCGGTCCGAGGTTCGTCAGGTTCGGCGACGACGTGCTCTATGAGATCCACATCGACAACAACGGTGATGTGCGCGATGACATCACCTATCAGTTCCGGTTCCGGACCATCCTCACGAACCCGAACACGGGTCTGTACAACACGAACCAGATCGACCCCCACACCTACGCCAATCGCAGCGAGCGACAGGTGTACTCGGTCCGTCGGATCAAGAACGGCGTGTCCACGGTGCTCGCCACCGGCGTGCCAACTCCACCGAACAACATCGGCCCCCGCTCCACGCCGAACTACACGAACTACCTTGCGAAGTCGGTCAAAGCGCTTCCCGGCGGCGGCAAGGTGTTCGCTGGCCAGCGCGACGATGCGTTCTTCTTCGATCTGGGCTCGGGCTTCGACCTGCTCGGGCTTCGTCCGATCAACAACGCTCACCTCCTACCGCTCGCTCCTTCAGCGGGAGTCGACGGCCTGGCCGGCAAGAACGTCCACGCCATCGTCTTGCAGGTGCCGATAGCGTCTGTCACCAAGAACGGCACCGTTCCGACGGTCGTCAACTCCAAGAGCTCCGTCATAGGCATGTACGCCTCGAGCAGCCGTCAGCGGGTCAGGGTTCTCTCGGCTCGGGGCGGTGCTCCCCGAAACCTCGGCTCGAACGTGCAGGTCAGTCGGCTCGGGCTTCCTCTGGTCAACGAGCTGTTGATCCCGGTCGGCAAGAGGGACAAGTGGAACGCCCTGCACCCCAAGGACGATGCCCAGTTCTTCGGGAACGTCCTTGATCCCGAGCCCACCAGGTTGCTACCGGTGGTCTACCCGTCGGTGTTCAACGCGCCGGGCGACCCGGGCGCCAACGTCCCAGCCGGAGGTGCGGCCCACCGGCCGGATCTGATCAAGCTGCTCACGGGCCAGTTGATCGGCCTCAGTGCGGCCAACGCCCTTCCGCCGGCCGACCTGCTCCGGATCAACCTTGCGGTGGCTCCGGTCCAAGGCACGACGGCCAACCGGCTCGGCGCGCTTGCGAACGATCCTGGTGGTTTCCCGAACGGTCGCCGGCTGACCGACGACATCATCGACATCTCGCTCCGGGTCATCGCCGCCGGCGAGTTGCTCGACCCCAACCACGACGGCATCATCGACAACAGTGGTGGCACGCCCTACGCGGCACTGAGCGATGGCGTCGACCATAGCGGGATACCGCAGCTCACCACCTTCCCCTTCGAGGGCACCCCGTTGAGTGGGTACGACCAGTCGCCGACTGGTTGACCGCCCCTCGATGCGATACCGCACCGCGATAGCGGTGTTCCTGATGCTCATCGTCACCGCCCCGGCTTGCAGCCGGGGCGGTGACACGAACGGGGACGGGAAGGTCCCGTTCGTCGCCGTCGATCCGAGGAGCGGCTCGACCACCGACAAAGCGATCGCCAAGGCGCAAGCGACGTTGCGGCAGAACCCCAAGAACGGGTCAGCGCAACTCGATCTGGCGCAGGCCTTCCTCCAGAAGGCACGCGAGACCGCCGATCCGTCCTTGTACCTCAAGGCGGGGAAGCTCCTCGATCTGATCTCCGTGCAGTCCCCCTCCGACCTCGGTCTCGTGGTCACCGAGGGCACGCTCGCCTTGGCCCAGCACCGCTTCCGTGACGCGCTCAGGCTCGGCCGACTCGCACTGAACCGGTCGCCGGACAATGAGGCTGCGCTCGGCGTGGTGGTTGACGCCAACAACGAGCTCGGGCGCTATCCGCAAGCGCTGGAGGCCACTCAGAAGATGGTCGACATCCGCCCGAACCTCGCAAGCCTGTCGCGTGTCTCCTACGAGCGTGAGCTGCATGGCGACCTGCCCGGCGCGGTGACCGCCATGACCCAGGCCGTCACCGCTGGTGGCACCGCAGGAGGCGAGAACATCGCCTACGTCCAGACCCAGCTCGGGAACCTTCTTGTCAACCAGGGTCGGCTGAACGAGGCGGCGAGGTCCTACGCGGACGCCGAGCGTGCGTTCCCTGGGTTTCCGGCTGCTCTGGCCGGTCGGGCCCGGATACTCCTGGCCGCCGGCCGGTTCCGGGAAGCCGCCCGGCTGCTCGCTCGCGTGGTGCGGATACAACCGCTGTCGGAGTATGCGATCGCCGAAGGCGACGCTCTTGCGGCCTCTGGTCAGACGAAGGCGGCCGCCGAGGCGTACGACCTCGTGGCTGTCATCGCGCGGCTGTATCGAGCCAACGGGGTCAACGTCGATCTCGAGCTCGCACTGTTCGACGCCGACCACCACCCCGGTGCGAGTGCTGTCGCTCGAGCGCGACAAGCTTTGGCCGGCCGGCCGAGCATTCTCGGACACGACGTCCTCGCATGGAACCTCTACCGCGACGGACAGGTCGGCGCAGCCAGCAAGGAATCGGCAAGGGCTCTGACTACGGGTAGCCGCGATCCGCCGTTGCGGTTTCACGCCGCTGCGATCGCAGCCTCCGCAGGTCACCGCGACAAGGCCGTAGCGCACCTCCGGATCGTTCTGCGCACCAATCCGCGGTTCTCTGCCGCCCTCGCTGATGATGTGGAGGGCCTGGCCTCCAAGCTCGGCCTCAGTGTGCCGCCTGCTCCGGCGGTTCCCGGCTGACTGGGCGAGCGTCCTGCAGGTCAGTCCGCAGAGCTCACCTCTGGCGGCGAGGAGTCGATGAGCAGTTCGCGGTTTGCTCTCGACCAGACGCGCGCGTTGCGTCTGGCGGAATGCTTGAACTGGGGCCTCGACGCTTCCGGTGGCCTCGACGGATCCTGGCGCTTCGCCGGGTCTCGGCGCTGAGGGACCCTCGAGTTCGTCGGCGCCTTCTCATAATCGGGCCTTGTCGCAACGAAGAAGAGCAAAGGTGAGCCCAAGAGCGCAATGTAGAACGCATATAGTGGCCACCAAGTCACGTGCGATCCCTTTGTCCTGCGGAGCGGTGCGGAAGGATCGAACGTAGCAGCGAGCATGTGGATCGCGTCTCCGCTCAAGCGAGGACCGCCAACAGCCGATGCCAGGCCATGCTCAGCCGTCGCCGTCCAATGCTCGCCCGTCACCACAATGGTGCTGGCGCTCTGCCTGAGCGCCTGTCAGTTCGGCCTGAGCCCGTCACAGCGCAGCGCTCTCGACGTTCTCAACCGCGACCGGGCGGCCAATGGCGCAGCCGCCCTGCCGGACCGCCTGAGCGATGTGCAAACCAAGGCTCAGCTGTGGGCCGAGAAGCTCGTCCGTGAGCGCTCGCTCCATCACTCCACCCTCACCGACAGCATCAGGACCCGGTGGTGCGCGATCGGCGAGAACGTCGCATACGGCTCGAGTGTGAGCAACAACGAAGCTGCGTTCATGGCGTCATCTCATCACCGGGCCACCTTGTTGTCTCACACGTACAACGGTGTCGGCGTCGGGGTCGCGCGCAACGGCGCCACGGTCTGGACGGCCCTGGTGTTCATCCGCAGCTGCTGAGCTCGTGAGCGGTGGAGCTTCCGTGTAGAACACCGACATCGGTCTGCGAGCGCGTAGGCCCCGTACTGTTGTCGAGAGATGACCGACGCCCTGCCCTACCGATTCGACCCGGACGCGCACATCGACGAGCTCACGGACCGGTTCGGGTCCCTCGAGCCCGGCACCGAATCCGGATCGACTGTGACCATCGCCGGTCGACTCATGTTGAGGCGAGTGCAGGGCAAGCTCGCGTTCGGCACCCTCCAGGACCACACGGGGCGCATCCAGCTTTTCGCCCCGGTAGCCACGACACCGGACTTCGAGCGGTTCACGGCTTTGAACCTCGGCGACTGGATCGGCGTGAAAGGCGAGGTGATGACGACCCGTCGCGGGGAGTTGTCGGTGAAGGTCAACTCGTGGACGCTGCTGGCGCCGACCCGGCGACGGTTCCCTGACAAGTGGCACGGCCTGACCGACACGGACACCCGCTATCGCCAGCGCTACGTGGATCTGTGGGTCACCGAGGATTCCCGCCGCACGCTGCAGCTCCGCAGCCGCGTGTTGTCGTTGACCCGTCGGTTCCTCGAGGAGCGTGACTTCGTCGAGGTCGAGACTCCGGTGTTCCATCCCATCCCTGGTGGCGCGCACGCCCGTCCGTTCGTCACCCACCACAACGCGCTCGACCTCGACGTCTATTTGCGCATCGCACCCGAGCTCTACCTGAAGCGACTCGTGGTGGGTGGCTTCGAGCGGGTCTTCGAGATCGGCCGGGTGTTCCGCAACGAAGGCATCGGCTACCGCTGGAACCCCGAGTTCACCATGCTCGAGCTGTATCAGGCCTACGCCGACTACCACGACATGATGGTCCTCACCGAGGACCTTGTCGCACACTTGGCGATCGAGCTGTGTGGTACCACGGTCCTCACCTACGGCAACCGGCCCCTCGATCTCACGCCACCTTGGCGGCGTGCCACGATGACCGATCTCATCCGCGAGCACGCGGGCGTGGATGTCGATCTCGACACCCCGATCGATGACCTGCGCAAGTCCTGCAAGGAGCGAGACATCCCGGTCGAGGATGGGTGGGGACCCGGCAAGCTCATCCTCGAGCTGTACGAGAAGACCACCGAAGCCGAGCTGTGGGGACCGGTGTTCGTGTGCGACTACCCGAAGGACGTGTCGCCTCTCGCCCGAGACCACCGATCCCGGCCAGGCTACGTCGAGCGTTTCGAACCGATCGCAGCCGGCCGCGAGATCGGCAACGCGTTCAGCGAGCTGACCGATCCCGACGAGCAGCGGGCCACCTTCGAGGATCAAGCGCGGCAGAAGGCGGCCGGCGACGACGAGGCGATGGCCGTCGACTCGGACTACCTCCGAGCGCTCGAGTACGGGCTGCCGCCGACTGGCGGCCTCGGGATAGGAATCGATCGGGTGGTCATGCTCCTCGCCGATGCAGCGACGATCCGCGACGTCATCCTGTTCCCGACACTTCGTCCCGAAGCGGGCGGCCCGTCGTAGGCGACGTCAGCCGACTTCGCGACGGAGCTGAACGGGGCGTCTCGATAGCGGACGGTTCTGCGCCCCGGGATGGGCCGCAGCGCAACCGAGCTCGCAAGGACTGCGCAGACGGCCCGCGATCGGGGTATCCGGCCTGCGGCTCAGAGCAGGCGACGTCCTTCGGTCCCGCTATGTTGCGCCGGTGCGCGTCCAGGTGATCGTCAACTGCGGGGCCGGTTCGATCGACGACGACGCGACCGACGGCCAGCGTCGCGACATCATCGACGCGTTCGCTGCGTCTGACATCGAGGCAGATGTGACCTTCGTCGAGGGATCGAAGCTGAGCGATGCGGCGGTGGCTGCGGCTCGTGCGAAGCCCGATGCCGTCGTCGTCGCAGGTGGCGATGGCAGCATCGGGACGGCGGCAGGCGCGTTGTCCGATGGCGATGTACCTCTCGCCGTGTTGCCGCTGGGCACGTTCAACCACTTCGCAAAGGACATAGGCGTTCCGCTGGGCCTCGAGGAGGCGGCGGCGTCGATCGCGCACGGAGCGGTGTCGCGCGTCGATCTCGTCGATGTCAACGGCCACTTCTTCGTGAACAACTCGTCGGTCGGCGTGTACCCGACGATGGTCTCCATGCGTGACCAGATCCGGGACGAACGCGGCTGGGGCAAGGCAAGGGCAGTCCCGATGGCCATGTTGACTGTCGTACGGCGGTTCCCTGTGCGACGGATCACGATCACCGCCGACGGCTATCACGCTCGATTGCGGACTCCGTTCGTGTTCGTGGGCAACAACCGCTACGACGTGGGACCACGCGGTGTCGGCGAGCGCGCCAGGATCGATGCCGGGGAGTTGTGTGTCTACGTCGCGCGCGCCCGGTCCCCGTGGCGCCTTCTCTGGATCGCCGCGAAAGCGATGCTGCGCGGCTCGTCGCGCGTGACCGAGCTGGATGAGTTCTGCGCCCCCGAGCTGACCCTGGACGTCCACGGCCACCGAGTGTTGGTCTCACTCGACGGAGAATCGATGACGCTGCGCTCACCTCTGCGGTACCGGATCCATCCCGCTGCTCTTCCCGTGCTCGCCACGCCGCCACCGGGTCCGACGACCGGCGCGCCCACCGACCCTTCCGGAGCCGATGCCGAGCCCCGCGCGACCTCCGGCGGCGCCGGTCGGTGACCGATCCCATCCTCGGCCGTTGACGCCTCGATTGCCCTATTTCCGCGCCGCCGACAACTAAGGTCGCCTGCCGTGGTGGCGGGAGACGAACCAGAACCGATGCCCGCGCACCAGGCAGCGCCGAGCGGCGGTGGAAGCGCCGATCCTCCGCCCGGCGTCGGTGCGGGCCGTCGCCCGTCGACGGTCACCACCACCACAAAGCAGCGACGCCTCGTCGTGCTGGCCGCCCTTTGCCTGCTCGCCCTCGGCGCGGCGCTGCTCATCTCATCGATGTCGCGCGACAAGGCGCCACGGCGAACTCGCACCATCGGCACTGAAGCGTTGCGAGCACATGCGCGTGCACCGACCACAGACCATGCTCCGGGTTCGGACGCCCCGCCGCCTTCGCGGCCGGTCAGCCCGACACCGCCTTCTGTGGCGCACGCTCCGGCCGCCGAGGTTTCGCCGAGCTCTGGCGCGCGCTCGTTCACGATGCTGTTCGCCGGTGACCTCCTTCCTCACAGTCCGCTCAACCGGCTGGCGGCCCAGTTCGGACAGCCGACCGGCGAGGCTTACAACTTCGACCCGTTGCTCGACGCGATGAGGCCGCTGATCTCCTCGGCCGATCTCGCCATCTGCCACATGGAGACGCCGGTCGCTCCGAACCAACAGCAGATCACCACGTATCCGGTGTTTGGCGCGCCGGTCGGCCTGGTGAAGGCGATCCACGACATGGGCTACGACGGATGTTCGACGGCTTCCAACCACAGCCTCGACAAGGGCAAGGCCGGCATCGACGCCACCGTCGCTGCGTTCGATTCGCTCGGGCTCGGCCACAGTGGCACCTACGTGAGCGCCAAGGACGCGACGCGCATCCAGATGTACGACGTGAAGGGCGTGAAGGTCGCC
>JBBSGQ010000041.1:0-13981 GCA_038253965.1 Acidimicrobiales bacterium
ATCTTCCGCATGGCCCCGATCCATCATCACTACGAGCTGCGAGGTTGGCCTGAGACCACCGTCGTGGTGCGGTTCTGGATCATCTCGGGCCTGTGCACAGCACTCGCCCTCGGCATGTACTACGCCGACTTCGCCAACACTCCCGTCCCGTTCCCCCGTTGTGTCAACTGAGAGGATCGCAGTTCCCGATCGCGCCCTGGTCGTCGGGTTCGGCGTCACCGGCCAGGCGGTGGCCAGTGCGCTGTTGGCCCATGGCGTCGCAGTTCGAGCCACCGACGACCGATCGACGGCTGGGTTGCGGAGCATCGCCTCCGAGGGGGGCATCGAGCTGGTCGCGTCCCCGGACGAGGCGACGTTGCGCGCCCTGGTGGCCGAGTCGGACGCGGTGTTCCCCAGTCCAGGCGTGCCCGAGAGCCATCCGGTGTTCGAGCTCGCGGACGCCACAGGCGTGCCCGTCCGCAGCGAGTTCGACCTCGCAGCAGCCTGGGACGACCGGCCCTGTCTCGCCGTCACGGGCACCGACGGCAAGACGACGGTCATCACGATGGTCACCGCGATGCTGGAGGCTTCCGGTATCCGCGCGGCGAGCGCCGGAAACGTCGATGTGCCGCTGGTGGCGGCGATCGAGGACCCCGCCGTCGACGTGTTCGTGGTCGAGGCCTCCTCGTTCCGGCTGGCGCGGGCGACATCGTTCCGGCCCCGCGTGGCGACCTGGCTGAACGTCGCCGACGACCATCAGGACGTGCACAGGAGCGTGGCGGCCTACCAGGAGGCAAAGGCCAGGGTCTGGCGCAACCTGTCCGTCGACGATCTCGCCGTGGCCAACGCCGACGACCCGGTCGTGATGAGCTACGCATCTGCAGTCCCCCGACTCGAGACGTTCGGGCTCGGGCGAGCGAGCGGCGCTGACTGGTATGTCGACGAGGGCCGGTTGCGCGGACCGGGTGATCTGGATCTGATCGCGATCGAGGAACTGCACCGCGCGCTTCCACACGACACGGCGAACGCACTGGCAGCCGCAGCCACTGCCCTCGGAGGCGGCGCCGCGACCTCAGGGATCAGAGAAGCGCTGCGGGAGTTCCGGAGCCTCCCTCATCGCGTCGAGCTGGTCGGCGAAGCTGACGGTGTGCGGTTCTACGACGACTCGAAAGCCACGGCGCCGCATGCCACGATCGCTGCCGTGTCGGGGTTCCCGTCTGCGGTGCTCATCGCGGGCGGTCGGAACAAGGCGCTCGACCTCTTCGCCCTTGTCGCTGTGACGTCTCATCTGCGGGCCGTCATCGCGATAGGTGAGGCAGCTCCGGAGGTGGCCGCAGCCTTTGCCGGGCTGCGGCCGGTGGTCACAGCCGGCTCTATGGACGAGGCGGTGCGCGCCGCCCGGGAGCTGGCCGTGTCCGGAGACGCGGTGGTGCTGTCACCCGCCTGTGCCTCGTTCGACTGGTACTCGTCCTACAGCGAGCGAGGCAACGACTTCCAGCGGGCCGTGCGTGAGCTGCTCGGCGAGACGCTCGTGAACCCGGCGCCATGACGACCACCACGCGGTTGCCGCCTCCTCGTCGGCCTGCAGAGGCGTGGGAGGTGACCTCGTCGCGTCGGCGCCTGACGGGTCCGAAAGGGGAATCAACCGGAGCGTTCTGGTTGCTGTTGGCGGTCGTCGCCGTGTTGAACATGACCGGGCTCATCATGGTGTTGTCGTCGTCTTCGGTGATCTCGCTGCGGGAGACCGGTTCGACGTGGTCGTACTTCGAACGCCAGGCCATGTGGACAGTGTTCGGCGTGATCGCCCTCGTTACGTTCCTCTACGTCGACCTCGACTTCTGGAGGCGCCACACGAGGCTCTGGGTCGGTATAGCGCTGGCCATGTTGACCGCGGTGCTCGTCCCCGGCGTTGGTGTCACCGTCAACGGTTCGACGCGCTGGCTCGGTGCCGGACCGCTGCAGGTGCAACCGTCGGAGTTCGCCAAGTTCGCGATGCTCCTGTTCGTTGCCGAGCTCCTGGCCCGACGCGACGGGTGGATGCACGACGTCCGGTTCACTCTGCTACCCGTCCTGCTCTACCTCGGTCTGGTCGTCGGACTGATCATGCTGGAGCCCAACCTCGGTACGACGATCGTTCTCGCTGTGATGGTGGTGGTGATGCTCTACACGGCGGGCACGCCGATCCTTCCCTTGGCGTTCGCCGCACTGATCGGAGGGATGGCTGCCGCGTTCTCGGTCGCCAGTACCCCGTTCCGGCGCGCTCGGTTCTTCGCTTTCCTCGATCCGTGGAAGGACCCTGGCAACACCGGCTACCAGATCATCCAGGCGATGGTCGGCACTGCGGACGGCGGTCTGCTCGGCAAGGGGCTCGGGGCCTCGCGGGCGAAGTGGGGCTTTCTCCCCTATGCCCACACCGACTTCATCTTCGCCATCATCGGTGAAGAGTTCGGTCTGGTCGGCGGGGTGATCGTGATCGCCTTGTTCTTCACGCTTGGTGGCACCGGGGCGTGGGTCGCTTCGCGCGCGAGCACGCGGTTCGAGACGTTGGTGGCCACGGGCGTCACGGCATGGCTGATGGTCCAGGCACTCGTCAACATCGGCGCGGTGATCGGCCGGTTGCCGATAACCGGGGTCCCGCTGCCGTTCATCTCGTTCGGCGGATCTTCACTGCTGGTCAACCTGGCTGCGATCGGCCTGCTGCTCAACATCGCACGCGATCCCGCGCCCTTGCCCACGCCCGCCCGTCGACGGACCTGATGTCGGAGCGATCCTGGGCGATCATCGCCGGCGGTGGCACTGCCGGCCACCTGCTGCCTGGTCTCGCCGTGGCGCAAGCCCTCGTTGCGCGAGGTCACGACCCGTCGACGCTGCACTTCGTCGGGAGCGACCGCGGTATCGAGGCCACACTCGTTCCGAACGCAGGTTTCATGCTGGACGAGCTACCGGGGCGCGGCATCCAGCGGCGGTTGGCGCTGTCCAACCTGGGCGCAGTGCTCGGCCTCGTCCGCGGCACGCTTCGCGGGATCCGCATCGTGCGACGCCGCCATCCAGCGGTCGTGGTGGTGCTCGGAGGTCATGCCAGCCTGGCCTGCGGGGTCGGTGCGGTCCTGGCCCGAATTCCACTGATCCTGGTCGAGCAGAACGTCAAGGCGGGCGCGGTCAACCGGATCCTCCGGCGCTTCGCGGCAGCCAGCGCTGTCTCGTTTCCTGGCACGGATCTGCCCCATGCGGTCGTCACAGGCAACCCGTTGCGCCCGGCGATCGTCGCCGCGGCTGCGCATCCTGACCGCGAGAGCGCTCGCTCGGCCCTTGGTCTTCCCGGGGACCGCATGGTCATCGCCGTCTTCAGCGGTTCGCTCGGATCCAGTCGCATCAACGCAGCCGTGCGAGCGCTCGTGGATCGGTGGGCAGCCCGGGATGATGTCGCCATCCGCCATGTGGTCGGACAACGAGGCTGGGCCGACTACTCGACCTCTGCACCGAGCCTGCGAGAGACCGGCCTCTGTTACCAGTGCGTGGAGTACGAGGACCGCATGCACCTGCTCCTCCAAGCGGCCGACATCGCAGTGACCCGCGCCGGCGGGACGATCGCGGAGTTGGCCGCGCTCGGGCTACCGGCGATCCTTGTCCCCCTGCCGATCGCGACCCGTGACCATCAGCTCGCCAACGCCCGCGTCCTCGAGGAAGCGGGCGGAACCGTCACGATCCTGGACGCTGAGCTCGACACCGATCGCCTCGAACGCGAACTGCTCGCGCTGCTCGCCGACCGCCCTCGTCTCGCATCGATGGCCTCAGTCATGCGAGGTGCGGGACGACCAGACGCCGCCGACCGCGTTGCGTCTCTGATAGAGGACAATGCCCGGGACTGAGTCGGGGCCCCGGCCGGACAGGCCGACCCCGACATCGCAGCTCGACCTCGACCTCACGGTGCCGGGTCGGATCCACGTCGTCGGCATAGGTGGCGCCGGCATGAGCGCGATCGCATCGATCCTGGCCGCGATGGGTCACCGGGTGACCGGCACCGACGTCGTGGCGACTGCGGTGATCCCGAGCCTCGAGGCGGCCGGCATCCACGTCGACGTCGTGCCCGCACAGTCCCTGTTCTCGGCAGCAGCTGTCCATCAGCCCGAGGTCATCGCCCACTCCACCGCGTTTCCGCCGTCCGCGGCCGATCTGCGCGCCGCAGAGGAGCAAGGTGCCGACGTGCTGACGCGGGCCGGCATCCTCGCCCGCATATGCGCCAACCGGCGAACGATCGCCGTGTCGGGCACACACGGCAAGACGACCACCTCCTCGATGCTGGCCCGAGTGCTCATCGAAGCCGGACTCCGACCTTCCTACCTCGTCGGTGGCGAGCTGCGCGACATCGGCGAGGGCGCTGTGTGGGGAGCGGGCGACTGGTTCGTCGTCGAGGCGGACGAGAGTGACGGCACCTTCGTCGAGCTCGGCGCCGAGATCGCGATAGTCACCAACGTCGAAGCCGACCATCTCGACTTCTACGGATCGATCGAGCGCATCGAGGCGATGTTCGACCGCTTCCTGACCGAAGCACCGGGGCCGAACGTGGTCTGCATCGACGAGCCGAACGCGGCGCGGTTGGCAGCAGCTCGGGGGGCGGTCACCTATGGCACAGCCGAGGGCGCCGGGTACCGCATCGGAGACGCCGTGCTCGACCGAACGAGCGTCGCATTCACGCTGTCAGGCCCTGGGTTCGGCTCCGCTCGCATCGAGCTGCCGGTCCCTGGCCTGTACAACGCCCGCAACGCAACAGCCGCGATCGCGGCCGCAACGGTGATCGGAGTGCCAGTCGAGGTCGGAAGGCAGGCCCTCGCCCGGTATGCAGGTGTGGTTCGCCGATACGAGGTGCGAGGCACTGCGTTCGGCGCGACTCTCGTGGACGACTACGCCCACAACCCGGGAAAGGTCGCTGCTGTCCTCGCGGCCGCCAGAGCCGGTGGATGGGATCGCATAGTGGCGGTGTTCCAGCCGCACCGCTACTCGCGCACCGCCGCACTCGCTCGCGAGTTCGGAGACTCCTTCATCGACGCCGACGTCGTCGTGATGACCGATGTGTACGGCGCGGGGGAGGTGCCGCTTCGGGGCGTGACCGGCAAGCTGCTCGTGAACGCCATCCTCGATGCTCATCCTCACCAACGTGTCGTGTGGATCCCCGCCCGTGGCGGTCTTGCCCCATATCTGGCCGACGAGCTCAGACCCGGCGACCTCTGCCTGACCCTCGGGGCGGGCAACATCACCGAGCTGGCCGACGAGATCCTGGCGGTTGCCGGATCGCGAGCGACGCAGTGATCCCTGATCCGACAACGCACGCATCGGAGGCCGCGCGAGCAACAGCTGCGGCTTTGGGCGATCGCGTCAGCCGTGTCGTTCCCCTCGGCCCGCTCACGACCTATCGGGTCGGTGGCTGCGCTGCGCTCTTCTGCCGGCCCCAGTCCGACCGCGAGCTCATCGAGCTTGCGGCAGTTGTGGCTCATACGCGCGTCGAGGTTCTCGTCGTCGGGAAGGGTTCGAACCTGCTCGTTGCCGACTCGGGCTTCGGCGGTCTCGCACTGTCCCTTGGAGACGCCTTCGCGGGTGTCGACATCGGCCAGCTCGACCGTCATGGCGCCACGGTGCGGGCCGGGGGAGCGGCCGCGCTGCCCGTTGTGGCCCGACGTACGGCGGCCGCAGGTCTCACCGGTTTCGAGTGGGCGGTCGGGGTACCGGGTTCGATCGGAGGAGCGGTTCGCATGAACGCCGGCGGCCACGGCTCGGACATGGCAGGTTCCCTCTTGAGGGTCCGCGTGGTGGACACCGCGGGCGGCGAGGATGGCGTGGTGCCGGCCAGCGAGCTCGATCTCGCGTATCGTCAGTCCTCGCTTCGCTCGTCCGACGTTGTCGTCTGGGCTGAACTGGAGCTCGGCCGCGGCGACCCAGGCGAGGCCGAAGCGGAGATCGCCTCGATCGTCCGCTGGCGTCGTGCCAACCAGCCGGGCGGCCAGAACGCCGGGTCGGTGTTCACGAACCCGCCGGGCGATTCTGCAGGGCGCCTCGTCGAGGTGGCTGGGTGCAAGGGCATGCGCCTCGGATCGGCATCCGTGTCAACCAGGCATGCGAACTTCATCCAGGCGGACGAGGGTGGTTCAGCCGATGACGTGTTCGCCTTGATGGCCGACGTTCGGCGCCAGGTTGCAGCACGCACCGGCGTCGTGCTCGAGCCTGAGACGCGCCTCGTCGGCTTTGGACCGCTCGCGGAGATCGACGACTGATGGGTACCAAGACGCTCGATCGATCCTCAGGCGCTGCTAAGGAGGAAGGTCCGAAGACCATCGACCCGCGTATCCGGGCTCGACGCATCGGGGTGCAACGCGACGAGGGTCGGAGCCGATTGGGCAAGCTCATGGTCGTTCTCGGCCTACTGGCGATCGTTGCCGCCTCGGTCGCGGCGCTGCGGTCCCCGTTGCTCGACGTGGACCACGTGGTGGTCGTCGGTGCCAAGCGCACCAGCGCGGAGGCGATCGTGGCAGCCAGCGGTGTTCGCCGCCGGACCTCGATGGGAGACGTTGCGCTCGGGCCGTCGAGTCGCCGAGTCGCCGACCTTGCCTGGGTGCGCCGCGCGACGGTGCGGCGGGAATGGCCCGGCACCGTGCGGATCACGGTGACTGAACGCAGGCCGCTCGCGCAGATTCGCAGTGGCGCTGGCGGCTGGCTGTTGATCGACCGCGCGGGGCGCCTGCTGGCTCGGGTGTCAGGTCCCAAGACCGGCATCGTCGAGCTCACCGGGGTCGAGGCAGCGGGGCCGGGAAGCTGGCTCGACGCGGCCTTCACTGATGCGCTTGGCGTTGCAGAGTCACTACCAGCCGATCTCCGGTCCCAGGTAGCGGGTGTCGGGCGCGATGGTCGTGGGACGAGCCTGCGCCTGTCTGACGGCCTTGCTGTGGGGTTCGGAGGTGGCGAGGATCGGGGCGCGAAGGTGGAGGCGCTTAGGACGCTGCTGGCCCAGCCGGATCGGCCCTGCTTCGCTTCGATCTACCTTGGAGTTGCTAGCGCTCCGGCCTTGACCCGCCATCCCGGATGTGGCTAAATATCGACCCGAACGAGAGGTTTACATAACCGTCGACCTCAGGTCGAGGTTGAGATCCTTCCTCGTCGTTCACTCGGCTCCGCGGGCCGGTTTGGGGTCTCCGCGCACGTTTCTGACCAATTTCGATCCGCGCATGTCGTCTGACGGGCTGTGCGCTGCTGGAGGTACCACCACACATGAACGCCAACCCACAGAATTACCTTGCCGTCATCAAGGTCGTTGGGGTGGGGGGTGGTGGCGTCAACGCAGTGAACCGCATGATCGACGCCGGACTCAAAGGCGTCGAGTTCATCGCGGTGAACACCGACGCGCAGGCGCTCTTGATGAGCGACGCCGACATCAAGCTCGACATCGGTCGCGAGCTCACCCGCGGCCTGGGCGCGGGCAGTGACCCTGAGATCGGTCGCCAAGCCGCCGAGGAGCACAGCCAGGAGATCGAAGAGGTGCTGCAGGGCGCTGACATGGTGTTCATCACTGCGGGCAAAGGCGGCGGCACCGGCACCGGCGCAGGACCGGTCATCGCTGAGGTTGCCAAGGGCGTCGGTGCCCTGACCATCGGCGTCGTGACCCGGCCCTTCTCCTTCGAGGGCCGCCGCCGGTCGGTTCAGGCCGATCAGGGCATCCAGAAACTGAAGGAGAAGGTCGACACCCTCATCGTCATCCCGAACGACCGGTTGCTGACCGTTTCCAACGAGAAGACCTCGATGATGAACGCGTTCAAGATGGCCGACGAGGTCCTCCTGCAGGGCGTGCAAGGCATCACTGACCTGATCACCACGCCTGGCGTCATCAACACCGACTTCGCCGACGTGAAGATGATCATGTCCAACGCCGGGTCGGCCCTGATGGGCATAGGTCACGGAACCGGCGAAGGCCGGTCCCTGAACGCCGCTCGCGCCGCGATCTCGAGCCCACTGCTCGAGGCCTCGATCGAGGGTGCTCGCGGCGTGCTGCTCTCCATCGCCGGAGGCAGCGACCTCGGCCTGTTCGAGGTGAACGAGGCGGCCGAGATCATCCACGGCGTTGCCCACCCTGATGCCAACATCATCTTCGGAACGGTGATCGACGACGAGATGGGCGACGAGGTCCGGGTCACGGTGATCGCTGCAGGGTTCGACCGCTGGGACGAGGGCAAGCACCGAGGAAACATCGTGTCCGCGGACATGGAGTCCGGGAGCGACGGGCCTACTGAGGATCTGTTCGGTGTCGACGATGACGACCTCGACCTCATCGGCGAGGACGAGTTCGACGTCCCCTCCTTCCTGAAGTAGACGTCGGCCCGTGCCGTCGCGCGCGGTCTTCACGAGCCGTGCCGACGGTGATCTGTCGGTGGCCAATCCCGGTCCGGCGCTTGACGAGCGCCGCCGCCGCCTGGTGGCCCCGCCGTGGTCCTGGCTGCGTCAGGTCCACGGGTCGAGGGTTGTGCAGGTCGACGGGGCCGGCGCCTGCGCCGGTGAGGAGGCCGACGCGGCGATCACCGTCGATCGAGGAGCTGTGCTCGCCGTCCACGTTGCGGACTGCGTTCCGCTGCTACTCGCCGGCGACGGTGTCCTCGGTGTCGCCCACGTCGGCTGGCGTGGGCTGATGGCCGGCGTCGTCGAGGAAACCGTAGCTGCGTTGCGGGCGCTCGGCGGTGACGTAGCGCTTCGCCCTGAGATCGGCCCGTGCATACGGGCCCGGTGCTATGAGTTCGGGGCCGCGGACCTCGATGCTGTGGCCTCGCGGTATGGACCGCTCGTGCGTTCGGTGACCACGCAGGGGCGGCCGGCGCTCGATCTCCCGAGCGGGGTCCGCATAGCCCTCGATCGGGTGGGGCTGCCCGCGCCTGCCGATGCTGGCGTGTGCACGGCATGCAGCCCGGCCCACTGGTCGTATCGCGCTGACCGGGCCTCCGGTCGCCAGGCGCTCGTGGCCTGGCTCGAGCCCATGGCATGCACCCACCGGTAGGGGGCGCGCTGTCCGCGCCCCCGCCGACGGCTGACCGGAGGTGGTGCGGCGGTGCGGGCGATGGCGGCTCGAGCGCGCCAAGGTTGGGGAGCACCTGGCCCGAGCACACCTAGGGTTGCCGGGTGAACGCGGACGGCGAGCTGGTCGCCGAACGGCTGGCGGCGGTTCGGCTACGGATCGAGGCGACCGGCGTGGATCCAGCGGAGGTCGGCATCCTGGCCGTCACGAAGGGCTTCGGTCCGCAGGCTGTAGAGCTGGCGTTGGGCGCAGGTTTGATCGAGGTGGGCGAGAACTACGCGCAGGAGCTACTGGCCAAGGCTGACGCGTTGGCCGACCCCGGCCCGCAGTGGCACTTCATCGGGCGCCTTCAGCGCAACAAGGTCCGCACCCTTGCCCCGTTGGTGCACCTCTGGCAATCGGTGGACAGGGTCCCCCTCGGACGGGAGATCGCCCGTCATGCTCCGGGGGCCGCGGTGCTGGTGCAGGTGAACGGCTCAGGGGAGCCCCAGAAGGGCGGGTGCGCGCCGACCGAGGTGCCTGCGCTGGTCAGGGAGCTCGGTGATCTCGGCCTCGTCGTGCGAGGTCTGATGACTGTCGGTCCGGCCGGTGATCCAGAGGCGGCACGAGCGGTCTTCCACCTCGTGAGCCGGCTCGCCGACGATCTCGAGCTCGACCTGCGGTCGATGGGCATGACAGCTGACCTGGAGGTTGCGGTCGAGGAAGGGTCCAACCTCGTCAGGGTGGGCACGGCCCTGTTCGGTCCCCGTCCAGCGGCCCGGGCCGTGCAAGGCTGAGGGCACCAGAGAGCCTTGGAACTTCCCGCAAAAGCGAGGTGGTTGGTCGCCTCTGGCCGCGGGTTCAGGCACTAGTGTCGTCGGTTCAGGAGGACAGCATGTGGCGCAAGGCGATGCTCTATCTCGGGCTCGGACCCGACGAGGAGTACGACGACTATGACGCAAGCTATGACGACGAGCCAGCACCGGCCGACCGGGGCGGCCAGAGTCGAGCCCACGTGGCTGCAGGGTCGTCTTCTGCTGCCTACTCCGACGAGTCGTCGGCCATCGGCGCCGTGCGTCCGATCGGCCCTCAGTCCGAGGCTCGCAGCGAAGGCAGTTCGGCGATGGGCCAGACCATCACACCGAGCGGCGGCCCGCGGCTGAGACCTCAGGTCGTGCGTCAGCTCAGCGCTGCCCCGAACGCCAAACCCCACGTCGTCGTGCCGACCTCGTTCAACCAGGCTCAAGAGCTGGCCGACAAGTTCAAGGGAAGCCAGCCGGTGATCATGAACTTGCAGGGAGCAGACCGCGACTTGGCTCGCCGGTTGATCGACTTCGCGAGCGGTCTCTGCTACGGACTCGGCGGCCAGATGGAAAAAGTCGCGAACCAGGTCTACCTGCTAACGCCGACCAACGTCGAGGTCTCACCCGAGGAGCGGCGGCGCTTGCAAGAGCGCGGCTACGACAGCTGATCACCGCATGGACGAACTGGCGGTGACCGGCGCGACGAATCCCGTCGCCACCATCCTCTGCGTTGTTCTGCAGCTCTACACGCTGTGCATCTTCGGAGTGATCATCCTGTCCTGGTTCCCGCTTGCCCCCGGTGGCGCGGGCTACACCGTTTGGCGCGCGTTGCGACAGGTGACCGATCCGGTGCTCCTGCCCCTGCGTCGACTGATCCCGCCGGTCGGTGGAGTGTTCGACCTCTCGCCGATCATCGTGCTTGTCGGCGTGCAGATCGTTCACGGCCAGATCTGCTAAGCAACGCAGGGAACCGCCGATATCGGGGCCGACCCTGGCCGCCACCCACCAAGGCGCGAAGTAAGTTGAGCAGATCGGTCAGCACGCTCGCGACCGGTACCTCAGAGCACGAGTCGAGGACGAACTGGCCCTGTTGACCAGCTCACCCAGTACTATGCCCCTTCATGGATCCGTCATTGCGTGCATTGATCGAACAGGCCGAGTTCAAGGAATCGTTTCGCGGGTATGACCGCGCTCAGGTCGACGACACGCTCGAGCAGCTGGCCACGCGTGCGGGCAAGCTCGAAAAGGACTTGACCGAAGCGACCAGTCGCCTGGAGACAGCAGAAACCCGGATACGGGCGGAGCTCGACACATCGAAAGCTGGCGGCGCGACCCAGGTTCGCAACGAGCAGGAAGACGCCGAGGAGGTGCGCCTCACCCTTGTGATGGCGCAACGCACGGCGGACGCGGCGATCGCCGAAGCCCGTGTCAAGGCTGATGAGCTGCTGGATGCGGCGCGCACGGATGCCCTTCGAGCCACGGCCGACGCGCGGTCCGAGAGCACGCGCGAACGACGGGAGGGCCGCCAGCGGCTGGAGACCGAGGTCAAAGATCTCGAAGAGATCCGCGCCATGTTGCAGGGCGACGTCGAGGCGTTGGAGCGCCACGTGGATGCGGAGCGGGAGCAGTTGACCAACGCCGTCGACCGGCTCCGCCAACTCCTTGATGACCCGGCGGGCTTCAGGACCACGCCGCCTCCCACGCCCACTCCTGTCACGATGCCTGAACCACCACAAGAGCCGGAGGCGTCTGAGGAAGAGGCGGTCACGGCCTCTGCCCCGGACAGCGTGGCTCCCGAGGAAGATGGCGCGGCCGGGACCGAGGCAGCGAACGGGCAAGGCGCGCCGAGCAACCACGATGCCACCGTGACCGTTCCTTCGGTCGATGCCGCACACGAGGAAGACGCGTTTCTCAATGAGCTACGCAAGGCGATGAACGACGACGAGCCGCTCAATCCGAGTGTCCGCCCCGGAGGCCAGCTGGCGGAGGGGGCGCAGCGCAAGCCGACGGCCCAAGGCTCGAGCGCTGTCGACCAGACCAAGCAGCGCTTCGGTCGTCGTCGCTAGCGGCTGAGCGTCGCCGGCCCGGGCACCGGCGCCTCGCCGACCGGACCGAGTGACTCGTGCTCGTCTTGCTCAGCGCCGGGATCGTCGCTGCTGCGATCGCCCTTCTGGTTCTGCGGTTCGCCACCGGGTGGGGCGGCCTCTCCTCGATCGGCGTGGCCGTGCTGCTCGCCGTCTCGGCGCTCGGCCTATCCGTGGTCGCGCACCGGCGCAGCTTGGCTGGAGACATCGAGCGACCCTCGTGAGGTCTCACACAAGACGCCGATGGTCAGGCCGGGCGAATCATCACCACGACCGGCTCACCATCCACTTCGATCTGATAGCGGTCAGCGGCGGCTCCCATGCGGTCACCGATGCCGTCGACCACCTCGAGGGACACCGCCAAGACCTCTTCGCCGATCCACGCGCCATGCGCGTGCAAGGCTGCTGCCGCGCCCGGTCCCGCGGTGATCCGTAACCGGATCCGGTCGGCGATCGCCAGCCCCGCGACCTTGCGCAAGTCGTTCAGAGCTCGCACCAAGTTGCGCGCCGTGCCTTCGGTGCGCAGTTCGTCGTCCAGCTCGAGGTCGAGTGCCACGGCCCAGCCTCCGTCTTCGGCCAAGGCGAACGCTGCGTGACGTTGGGCTCGCACCTCGACCTCATCGCGACCGATGCGGTGTCCGGCGAGCTCGACCCAACCGTCGACGTCGAGTCGGCGCTTTAGCTCTGATCCGTCGGCCGCGGCGAGCGCGGCCTTCACGTCGTTGACCTGTGAACCGAGGCGAGGTCCGAGCACTCGGAAGTTCGGGACGACCGTCCATGTCATGACGTCGGACACGGAGTCCACGTCCTCGAGCGCCTTGACGTTCAGCTCGGCTGCGATCTCCGCCCGGACCTCGTCGTCCAGCTCGGCACCAGGATGCAGGAGCAGCGCGCGGCGAAGTGGTTGGCGGGTCTTGGCCTTGGCGTCGGTGCGGGCCGCTCGCCCGAGCGTCACCAGCCGGCGGACGGCGGCCATTCGGGCCGCGAGCGCAGAGTCGGAGTCGCCAACGACGTCCGGCCAATCGGCCAGGTGCACCGACTCGTCGTCGGTCAGCGTGGCGTGCAGTTCTTCGGCGAGGAACGGACAGAAGGGGGCCAGTAGCCGCGACGTGGTGACCAGGACGTGTTGGAGGGTGGCATGGGCTGCTGGATCGCTGGCCTTCCAGAACCGCTGCCGACTGCGCCGTACATACCAGTTCGACACATCATCGATCAACGTCTCGAGGCGAGCGGCCGCAGTGAGGCCATCGAACTGATCGAGGCTGTCGGTGACTGTTCGAACGGTGTCATCGAGCTCGGAGAGGACCCACCGGTCGAGGACATGGGTCGGCTTGAGAGGCTCGGCCCCCGGGATCCAACGGTCCAGGTCGGCATAGGTGACATGGAACGAGAACACGTTCCACAGAGTGATGAGCGTCCGGCGCGCGGACTCGCGGATCCCGTCCTCGAGCACGTCGGCTCGACGAGGGGCCCAAGGCTGTCCGGCTGAGAAGAAGTTCCAGCGGAGAGCGTCAGCTCCGAAAGTCGAGAAGATGTGCCACGGATCGATCACGTTGCCCTTGGACTTGGACATCTTCAGACCGTCGGCGTCGACGATGTGGCCGAGGCAGACCACGTTGCGGAACGGCGTGGAGTCGAACACGAGCGTGTTGACGGCGAGCAGGGAGTAGAACCAACCGCGGGTCTGATCGATCGCCTCGCAGATGAAGTCCGCTGGGAAGGCTTCCTCGAAGGTGTCGGTCCCCTCGAACGGGTAGTGGTGCTGAGCCGAAGGCATCGAGCCCGAATCGAACCAGGCGTCGAGCACGGGAAGGAGGCGACGAGCACTCCTTCCGCACCGTGGGCAGGCGAATCGAACGGCGTCGACGTATGGGCGGTGCAGGTCGAGGTCGGAGAGGTCGGTGCCGGTCAGCTCGGCCAGTTCGGCGACCGAACCGATGCATGTGTCGTGGCCTTGGGCACAACGCCAGATGGGTAGCGGTGTCCCCCAGTACCTGTCGCGCGAGAGGGCCCAGTCGACGTTGCCCTCGAGCCAATTCCCGAACCGACCGTGCTTGAGGTGCTCGGGATGCCAGCCGATGTTCTCGTTC
>JBBSGQ010000042.1:0-13925 GCA_038253965.1 Acidimicrobiales bacterium
GCTCGAGGTGTGCATCACGTTGATGGTGCCGCTCTGCAGGGCGTTGATCCGTTGGGCGCCTTCGGGGATCGGCCGGAACTCCAACGACTTGGCGTACGGGTAGGGCTTGCCGTCGGGCGCCTTCTGCCAGTAGTTCGGGTTGGCGTGGCCCTTGAGCACGGTGCCCACCTGCCAGCTGTCGAACACGAACGGGCCGGTACCGATCAGCTTGCGATCGCAGGTCTTTTTGTCGTCGAGCTGCGCCTGCGCCATGATGCCGAAGCGCCCGGAGCTGTAGAGGTGCGCCGGGAAGGACACCCACGGCTTCTTCATCTTGACCACCACGCTCATGTCGCCCTGGGTGGCGACCGTGTCGATGTTGTTCAGGACGAAGGAGAAGAGGAGCGAGGCGCGGCCCGGGTACTTGCCCCGGAATGCGTCGATGTTGTTCTTGACCACCTTGGCGTCGAGCGGGCTGCCGTCGTGGAACTTGATGCCGGGGCGAAGGGTGATCGTCCAGGTCTTGTAGGTCGAGTCGGGAGTGATCGACTTGGCCAGGTACGGCGAGTACTTCCCGTCGGCGTTGAAGACCGTGAGGGTGTCGTAGAACTGCCGGGCCACCATGATCCCCGAGATGGCGAGCTGGCTCTCAGCCAGGCAGTACCCGCCGCCGGTCTCTGCTTCGAGTCCGTAGACGAGCTTGCCGCCGCGCACCGGCTTGCCGGCTGAGGCCAAGCCGCTCTCGCCCTTGCTGGTCAGGTCCTTGCTCGGCTCGCCATTGCCTTTCTTGGTCTCGAGCTTCTTGCCGCCGCAGGCAGCAGCGATCAGCGCGACCGCGAGGATCACCGCGGCCGTCTTGGCGAAGACCGACCTCGATGAGGTCCGGTTGCCGTACGTCATGCTTTGCCTCCCTGTCGCCCCCCGAGTCGGTTCCCCAGGCGGATCATGAACGGTGCCCCACTACCTTCACCGGCTGCTGCCGACGGGAGGAATGTAGCCCGGCCGCAAGCTAGGGAGTGCGCGCGCCGGTGTCAACGGTCACAGGGTGGCCGGCGGGGCGCAGCCCTCAGTCCAGCAATCCCGCGTCGGCAGCGACGGATAGGGTGCGCGCCGATGGTCGACGAGGACGAGCAGGAGCTTGTCGAGTCGGTGGCGCTGCGTCGTGCAGGGCAGCGCAGCGAGGCGCTCGCTGCGGCACAGCACGCTGCAGAGCAACTCGGTCGTCTCGGGAAGGCAGGCGCCCAGGCCCGATCGGTGCTGCTGGTCGGTGAGCTGCTCACCGATCTTCATCGCTATGAGGAGGCAGCCCGGCGTCTGGCCGAGGCCCGCCATGCCCTAGAGGCGACGAGTGCTCCCGCCGCCCTGGTGACGCGCTGCGAACGGCTCCTCGCCGACGTGGCCCGCCGCCGTGGCCGGCTGGAAGAAGCTGAGCGGTGGCTGGCCTCGGCGTCTGACCGACACAGGGAGCAAGGTTCGCGGCTGGCCGCGGCCTGTTGTGATCACGACCTCGGCGTGCTGCGCAACGGCCTCGGGGATCCGGCCGGTGCGATCGCGATCTTGCGCTCGGCCCGGTCCACCTTCCTCGGGCTCGGCCATCGCGAGGGCGTCGCATCCTGCGGGTTCAACCTCGGTGTCGCCCTGCACGATGCGGACGCTCACGACGACGCGATCGAGCAGTACCAGCAGGCGCGTGCGATGTTTGTGACGGTCGGGCGGTTCGAAGATGCGGCCGGATGTGACCAGAACATCGCTGCTGTGCTGTTCGCCACCGGACGCGACGAAGAGGCGGGTCAACGTTTGGTGGTGGCGCAGGCTGCCTACCGCAAGCTCGGGTTGATGCGACCGGTGGCCGAATGCGACGCCGATCTCGCTCAGGTGTTCCGGCGATCCGGACGCACCGACGCGGCGTCGGCCTACCTCGCCCGGGCGCGTTCCGAGGGTGTCGAAGACCCGGGGGACGCGTCGGCGTCCGCCTGACGAGATGGCTCCCTGGCCGTTTCGGGGTGGGTGGGTTGGTGCCGACGGGTGCGGCTTGGGCGCGCCGGGCTTGGGTAGCGAGGTCGGCCTTGGCGGAGCGCGCTACCCGAACAGCTCAACTGGCCGGCGGAAGGCGGCTACTTGTCGATCCACATGCCGAGGACCGGGTGGCCGGTGGCCAGGCCGGTGTATGGCTTGCTGCCGTCGGGCAGATCAGGGCCGAGGATGTTGTGCACGTTGCTGCTCTCACCGACTGCCCAGACGGTATAGGAGAGCCAGACGTTCCACGCCTGCTTGGCGAACTCCCTGTCGAGGTTCTCGTAGATCTTCTTGCGCTTGGCCGGATCGATCTCGGAGCGTCCCGTGTCGAGCAGCTTGTCCATCACCGGATCGTTGATCCGGCCGAAGTTCACCGGGTTCGGGGTCACCTTCGGGTCGGGGTCGCCGTCGTACCACCAGACGTACTGGGTGTCGGGATCGCCGCCGGGGTGGTTGCGCCAGGTGATCGCCTGGAACTTTCCGCCGATGGCGGTGTTGATCAACTGGGCCTGTTCGCTCGCGGCCAGCTTCATCTTGATGCCGGCCCTCGCGACCTGTCTCTGCAGCAGCGAGCCGAGCCGGACGATGGTCGGGTCAGCGAGGATGCTGAGCGTCAGCTTGGTCTCGTGGCCCTCCTTCACGTATTGCGCCACGAGACGTTTGGCCGCCGCGACATCGTGTTTAGGGAACCCCGGGTTCTTGAGGTAACCCATCGTTCCCGGGGAGTAGGGCCCGTCGGCGATGGTCGGCACCCCGTCGGCCAGTATGTCGTTGACCTCTTTGCGATCGATCGCCATCGTGAAGGCGCGCCGCATCCGCAAGTCGTCGAACGGTGGCTGTGACGCGTTGAGCATGAGGTACCCGACCTCTGCATGGTCGCCCGAGACGAACATGTTGATCTTGTGTTGGTCGCGCAGCTTGCGGAGCGGGCCGCCGATGTTGTTGGTGCTCGAGGTGTGCATGACGTTGATGGTCCCGGCCTCCAGCGCGTTCACGCGCTGCTCACCCTCGGGGATCGGCCGGAACTCGATCGAGTCGGCGTAGGGGTACGGCTTCCCGTCGGGAGCGATCTGCCAGTAGTGCGGGTTGCGCACCGCGTCGAACTTCTGGTTGGGCTGCCAGCTCTTGAAGACGAATGGACCGGTCCCGATGAGCTTGCGATCGCAGGTCTTCTTGTCGTCGAGTTGGGCCTGGGCCATGACCCCGAACCGCGAACCGCCGTAGAGGTAGGCGGGGAACGCGGCCCACGGCTTCTTGGTCTTGACCTCGACGACCATCGGAGCCTTCAGCGTCACCGAGCTGACGTTGCTGAGCGTGAAGCCAGCCAGGAGGGAGACCCGACCCGGGTACTTGCCCCGGTATGCATCGATGTTGTTCTTGACCACCTTGCCATCGAGCTTCGTGCCGTCGTGGAACTGCACGCCGTTGCGCACCGTGATGTCCCAGGTCGTGTAGTTGGCGTTGTGCGTGATCGACTTCGCCAGATATGGCGAGTAGTCGCCCTTGCTGTTCGGCACCGTGAGCGTGTCGTAAATCGCTCGAACCACCATCATCCCGGAGATGGCGAGCTGTCCTTCGGGCAGGCAGAAGCCGCCTGCGGTGTCGGCCTCGAGGCCGTAGACGAGCTGGCCGCCGCGCACCGGCTTCCCCGCGTTCCCAAGGCCGCTCTCGCCACGTCCGCTCCCCACATCGGGGTTGAGCTCCTTGTCGCCGGCCTTGCGACCGCCGCACCCCGAAGCGAGGAGAACGCATGCCAGGAGTGTCAGAGCGGTCCGCCGGGCGAGCCGGTGAACCGACGAGTCATGGGTGATGGCCATGGATTCTCCCCCGAGGGACGGCGTACGGAGAACATCGAGCGGCGAGCGCTCGCCGGTCGGATCTCCTGGTGCGGGGCGAACCTAATCGGTCGAGTTGCGCCTGCCGGGTCAACCCGAGGCTTGGCGACCGGGCCCGAAAACGGGTGGTGGCCCCGAGTAGCCTTCCGGCGGAAGCCGGCCGACTTCTCGGGGCCAACCGAGGTGGCTCATCCGTCGCTCGAACACCACCGAGGCGGCGGTCGCTCGGCGGCGAGCCACGGGTTCGTCATCGAGTTGACCAACCACCGTGAGGTGGTGCTCCGCTCGGCGGCGAACCCACCAGTCGCTTCGAGGAGCCCTGCTGCCAGATCCACCATCTGGGCCTTCGGACCGGTTGCCCTGTCCTCCGGCTCGGGTGGTGTGATGACCCGGTGCCTGACTTCACGATGCTGCCTGGCAGGAGCCACGATGCTCCCGAGCTCATCACTTGGTCAAGCACTATTTCGCTGTCCCCAGGGTTATCCAACGGATTCCTCGGTAGTCCCCAGAAGCGCGTCGATCGTCAACAGGAAACCCACAAGATCGGCAGCCGCCGAGCGCGGTCGCGCAGGCGTCTCTGCCCGTCGGAGGTGGCCGTCTCAGCCGTGCGGCAGACTCGGGCACCGCATGTTCATCGCCGGGGAGGCGTCATGTCTGATCGAGTCACCATCGCCCTGGATCGAGGCGTAGCCGACGTCCGGCTCAACCGCCCGGACAAGCTCAACGCGCTCGACCGACCGATGTTCGATGCGTTGGTCGACGCCGGCGACACGCTGCGCGCCGATGCTTCGGTGCGGGCAGTGGTCCTGTCCGGGGCCGGGCGCGGTTTCTGTGCCGGGCTCGATGTCGCCAACTTCGCAGCCATGGCCGCCGGCCCTGGTTCGGAGTCCCAGCCGGACGACGGTGCAGCTGACACCCGCAGCCTCGGCGACCGCGATCGCGGCCGGATCACCAACGTGGCCCAGCAGGCGGTGTACACGTGGACCGAGCTACCCGTCCCGGTGATCGCCGCGGTGCACGGAGTCGCGCTCGGCGGCGGCATCCAGATCGCGCTCGGAGCGGACCTGCGCTACGTCACTCGCGACGCGCGGTTGTCGGTGCTCGAGATCCGCTGGGGGCTCCTGCCCGACATGACCGGTCTCCAGATGCTTCCCCGCCTCGTCGGTTTGGACGTGGCCAAGGAGCTGGCTCTCACCGGCAGGATGATGTCAGGTGAGGAGGCTGTCGCGGTCGGTCTCGCCACCCGGGTCTGCGAGAAGCCGCTGGACGAGGCCTTGGCCCTCGCTCACGACATCGCAGCCAAGAACCCTGCGGCGATCCGGGGAACGAAGGCTCTGCTCAACGCAGCCGGCACGCGCCCGTTGGCTGAATCGTTCCTGGAGGAGTCACGACTCATGGGCGAGTTGATCGGCAGCCCGAACCAGGTTGAGGCCGTCACGGCCTTTTTCGAGAAGCGAGACGCCGTCTTCACCGACGGGTGAGGGGGGAGCTCCGCGTCAGCTGGCGATCGCCGCGCCGATGAGGGCGCGCGGATCAGCTGCGCCGTCGAGCGTGCCGGCCACAGAGCGCTCGATGCAATGCGCGTGACCGAAGCCGCCGGGGTCGAAGCCTGCGACCTCGATTCGGTGGCCCCGGGACCGCAGACCCGCAGCCCAGCCTGTCGGGCAGTGCGCTTCGAGGCGCACGACATGCGCTGCGGGATCCCGCCAGGTGTCGAAGCCGCGGTTGCCGGGGCTGGTCAGGACCCACCGAGGTGCGCCGATGAGGGCTCCGGGCGCCTCGTCGCCGACCAGCAACCTGGCCAGCATCTGGAGCACCACCTGAGGTTGGGAGTCGCCCCCCATCGTGCCGAGGACCGCTCGCAACGAGCCGTCGTCGCGGGTGATCAGGGCTGGCGACAGGGTGTGCGGTGGCCGCCTCCCCGGTCCGTACTCGGCGGGGTGCCCCGGCTCCAGGGAGAAACCGATGCCTCGGTTGTGCAGGAGCACCCCGGTCCCGGGCACGGCCACATGGCAACCGAACCCCGAGGCGTTCGACTGGATGAGGCTGACGCCGCACCCGTTCCCGTCCACTGCGCAGAGGTAGATGGTCCCGCCGTCGCGCAGTCGGCCGGCCAGGTCCACTGCCCGGTCCGGATGAAACGCCCCGGCAGAGGCTGCGAGTCGTTCCTCGCCGATCAACGCCGCGCCATCGGTCTGGTCGGAGAGCACCGCGTCTCGATCGGCCCCAGCGAGCCTGGCTGACTCGATGAGCACGTGCGCCCACGCGGGGTCATCGACGTCGGGGAGGCGGTCACCGGCGAGGCGCTCGGCGACGCCGGCCGCCGCGAGAGTGAGGTACCCCTGCGAGTTCGGCGGGACGGTCCAGACGTCGTGGCCCCACACCCGTAGCCCGAGCGGATCCACCCAGTCAGCGTTCGGTGTGGCCAGGTCGGCCGACGAATACTCCCCGCGTCCCGCTTCTAGCAGCGCTTCGCCGAACTCCCCCTGATAGAACGCGGCACGGCCGCCGTCGGCGACAGCCGACAACATCCTCGCCACACCTGGCCGGACGACGCGCTCACCGACCGCGAACTGTTGACCGACCAGTTCGTCACAACCCTGGATGCCATCGAGGGTGGGCGCCATGAACGCGAGGAACGGTGAAGCCGGGAAACCCTGAGTGGCGAGCCGTCGAGCGGGCCAGAGCACGTCGGCCAGGGAGCGCTGGCCGAACCGGTCATGCAGGGCTACCCACCCGTCAACGCAGCCCGGCACGGGGGCGCTGCGAACATCGTCCCGGAACGGCATCTCGCGATGGCCCTCAGCGCGAAGCCGGTCGGGGTCGGCCCCCGAGCCGGCCCGACCGGAAGCGTTGAGCACAGACGGCGCACCTGGCCCCTCGTGAACGAGGGCGAACAGATCGCCACCCATGCCGCACATGTGCGGCGTGGTCACCGCGAGGACTGCGCTCGCCGATATGGCCGCGTCGACTGCGTTGCCGCCTGCGCTCAACAACTCGACCCCGGCCTCGGAGGCGAGCCGGTCGACCGAACACACCATCCCCCTGCCAACCGGTGCACGGAGCGTCTCGGTCGAAGGGACCGTCACGACCGGATCGCTCGCCATCGCCCGGACGATACCGATGTCTCAGCGCCGGTCGCCCAGCCATCGGTCGGCTGCCCGTGTGAGCGATCTCCGGCCGATCATTCCCAGGCGCGACCATGGCGGCGTGGTGGCTCTTTCCGAACAGGTCGTACGCGACCTGGCTGAGGTGGTCGGGCCGGCCCACGTCTTGACCGATCCCGAGATGACCGCCGGATGGGCGGTGGACTGGACCGGGCGTTTCCGGGGTGTCACCCCAGCGGTCGTGCGCCCTGCCGACAGAGCAGAGGTGGTCGGTGTGGTGACACGGTGTGCTGAGTCCGGCATCGCCGTCGTTGCCCAGGGTGGCAACACGGGCCTCGTCGGAGGATCGGTCCCCTTGGCCGGTGAGATCGTGCTGAGCCTTCGACGGCTGGACCAGCTCGGTGAGGTCGATAGTGTGTCGGGTCAGGTGACTGCGGGCGCTGGGGTCACGATCGCCGCGCTCCAGGCCCACGCTCGCGTCGCCGGCTGGGAGTACGGCGTCGACTTCGCGGCGAGAGACACGGCGACCGTCGGTGGATCGGTGGCGACCGATGCCGGCGGGCTGCGGTTCGTTCGATACGGCGGCACCCGGCGCCAACTGGTCGGCGTCGAGGCTGTGCTCGGTCGCGGTGAGGTGGTGTCGCACCTCGGTGGTCTGGACAAGGACAACACGGGCTATGACCTTGCCGGACTCCTGTGCGGCAGCGAGGGAACGCTCGGCATCGTCACGGCGGCCCGGCTCCGGCTCGTAGCCCCGACCAGCGAACGGGTGGTAGCGCTGCTCGGCTTCGCGTCGGTCGTCGAAGCGGTGGACGCGACGGGGGCCCTGAGGCGGTCCCTGGCGACGCTCGATGCGGTGGAGCTGTTCCTTGATGACGGTCTGGCCCTGGTGCAGGAGCTGACCGGCCTCGGCGCGCCCTTGCCGGACCGGCACCACTGCTACCTGCTCGTCGAGTGCGCGGGTCAGAAGGATCCGACCGATGAGCTGGCCGCAGTCGTCGACGGGCTCTCGGGGGTGGCTGGGGCGGCAGTGGCTGCCGACGCGCCTCGTCGAGCCGAACTGTGGCGGTACCGCGAGGCGCACACGGAAGCGATCAACTCGCTCGGCTCACCTCACAAGCTCGACGTCACCCTTCCTCCAGCCGCGCTGGCCCCGTTCGTGGAGGAGATCGCCTCGGTCATCCGCTCGGTCCGGCCGAGCGCCAGCACGTGGCTGTTCGGTCATTCTGCCGACGGCAACATCCACGTCAACGTCACAGGCGTCGAACCGGGCGATGAATCGGTGGACGATGCTGTCCTGTCGTACGTCGCGGCTCGCAACGGCAGCATCAGCGCCGAGCACGGCATCGGCACCGCCAAACGCAAGTGGTTGCACCTCAATCGGTCATCGGCGGAACTGGACGCGATGCGAGCGATCAAGGCCGCGCTCGATCCTGCGGGCATCTTCAACCCCAACGTCCTCCTGCCATCGCCGTGATCGCTCGGGCATGAATCGGAGATGATCACGCGCAACGCCAGCGTCTAGGCCAGCCGATCGCAGCGCGGTGCATAGGTCGCGTAGGTGAACCGCCGATCTCCGTCGATGACTCCGACCCTGTCCGGAAAGAGACGACGAGACCGCCTGAGGAAGTCGAGCGGTGTGAGCGGCGTCTCCGACGCGACGGGTTTGCGCGGGTGGGCGCGTCTCGGGGGTCGTGCCCGATGTCAGTTACCGAACCACTGGCCGCGACGTTCGAGCACCCGCCGCAGCACCGCGGGACGGTCGGTCATGATCCCGTCGACGCCGAGGTTCAGAAGTTGTTCCATCTCGTCGGCGTCATCGATCGTCCACACGTGAACTTGCAGACCACGTCGGTGAGCCGCGTGCACCAGCCACCGGTCAACGACCGTGAGCCCCTTGAACTTGTGCGGCACCTGTGCGCACGCTCCCGGGAGCCGGCCGACCGGGACCCTGACGGACGCGACGCGCAGCCGTGCCGTGGCCTTGGGTCCGAGAGACATGCAGACGTCGGGTCCGAGGACGCGGCGCAAGCGTGTGAGGCGGTGGTCGGAGAACGCGCCGAGGCACACGCGATCCATGCTGGCGGTCCGTCGCAGCACGTCGACCAGCGAGTCGATCGCGCCGTCATGCTTCGGGTCGATGTTGACCCGCAGATCCGGCCACGTGGCGAGCAGATCTTCGAGCAGAGGGATCGGTTCACGTCCGCCGACGCGCGCCAAGCGCACCTCGCGCCACGGCAGGTCCGCGATGAGACCCGTGCCGTTCGTAACTCGGTCGAGGCGGTCGTCGTGGAACGCGAGCAGGATGCCGTCGGCGGTGACGTGCACGTCGGTCTCGACGTAGCGGTACCCGAGAGCGACGGCCGCTTCGAAGGCCGGCATCGTGTTCTCCGGCCAATCTCCTGCGCCACCGCGGTGAGCGAACGGGATCGGGCCGGGGTGATCGAGGAACGGCCACGGGTTCGCCATGTCCGCCCGAGCCTACCGAGGGCACGAGGACGTACTAGACCGAATGGCGATCCCCGCCAGCTAACCGGGAGGCAGCCATGGCAGACGTTCGGCCTGTTCGGATCGGCGCTGAGCGCGTCACCACTGACGACACCATCGTCGTGTCGTCACCCTATGACGGCCATGAGATCGGGCAGGTGCCGTCGTGCACCGGAGACCACGTCGATTCCGCGGTGGCCGCGGCGCAGAAGGCGATGGCCGAACCGCTGCCACCGTGGCAGCGCGCCGAGATCCTCGAGCGGGCCGCGATGGTCGTCGCGCAACGCGAGGACTCCCTGGCCCGCACCATCGCCGAGGAGGCCGCGAAGCCGATCGGCACGGCCACCGTCGAGGCCTCGCGGTGCGTCCTCACGTTCCAGTTCGCAGCAGTCGAGGCGCGCAGCCTGGCGGGTGAGATGGTGCCGCTCGACGCAGCCCAGCCTGGTGAGGGCAAGCTCGGCTTCACGCTGCGGGTGCCGGTGGGGGTGATCGGCGCGATCTCACCGTTCAACTTTCCGCTCAACCTGGTGGCCCACAAGCTGGCGCCGGCCATCGCCGCGGGCTGCGCAGTGGTCCTGAAGCCGGCCAGCCAGACACCGTTGTCGGCCATCGCCCTTGTCGACCTGTTGGTCGAGGAGTGCGGCCTGCCGCCCGGCTGGATCAATGTCGTCACCGGTGGCGGCGGCTCGGTCGGCAACGCCATCGTCGATCATCCCGGCATCGCCATGATCACGTTCACCGGTTCGCCCGACGTCGGCTGGGGCATCCGAGGTCGTGCGCCCCGCAAGAAGGTGAGTCTCGAGCTCGGCAACAACTCGCCGGTGATCATCGAACCCAGCGGTGACTGGACGACGGCCGCCGACAAGATCAAGGCCGCAGGCTTCAGCCATGCCGGCCAGTCCTGCATCTCGACCCAGCGGGTGCTCGTGCACTCCTCGTTGACCCACGACTTCACAGCGGCGCTCGTGGAGCGGGTCAACACGTTGCAGGTCGGCGATCCCCTCGATGCCGGCACCGACGTGTCTTCCCTCATCAGCACCGATGAGACGGTACGGGTGAAGTCCTGGATCGACGAAGCAGTCGACGCGGGAGCCAAGATCGAGGTGGGCGGAGAGGTGGACGGTCGGCTCCTTCAACCGACGGTGCTCAGCAATGCCACCCCCGACATGAAGGTGTGCAGCGGCGAGGTGTTCGGGCCGGTGGTCGCCATTCAGTCCTACGAGTCGCTCGATGACGCCATAGCCATCGCCAACGACACGCGCTACGGCTTGCAGGCTTCGATCTTCACCGGGCAGCTCGAGGGCGCGCTCAAGGCCGCACGAAAGCTCGACTTCGGCGGCGTGCTCGTCAACGAGGTGCCGACGTTCCGAACCGATCAGATGCCCTACGGCGGTGTGCGCGACAGCGGCAACACCAAAGAGGGGCCGCACTGGGCCGTGCGGGAGATGACACGCGAGCGGCTCGTGGTCATCCAGCCGTGAAGCGCTGGTGAGCCTGCCGCCGGGGCGGCGGTGGAGGGTCGCCGACGCGGACGCGTTCCTGCCCGCCCTGCAGCGTCTCCTGGATTCTCTTTCGGTGATGATCGACCGGCATCGCGGCCGGGGAGCGACGGGAGCCGACCCCCGAATCGTTCTGCGGGGAGTGGTCGAGGTGCTCGCGGTCGACGGGATCGTTCTGCGCGATCTGGAGCGAGGCTTGATCGACTTCCCCGCAACTGCGCCGAGCGGGCGGGACTACTGGCTCTGCTGGCTGTCCGGTGAGGAGCGGGTGGAGTGGTGGCATTGGCCCGAGGACGGCTTCCCCGGACGAACCCGATTCGAGGACCACGAGCCCGAGTGACCGGCGAACGGCCGCCGGTACGGTGGGCCCGATGGACCCCCTGGCCGCGTTCGTCGAACTGCTGGGTGGTCCGCTGCCGGATCTCACGCTCGACCGCGCATGTCTGCTCGTAGCCGCAGTGCTCGGTCCCGACGAGGTTGACATCGACCGGGAGCTGGCCCGACTCGAAGATCTCGCACGCGGGGTGCCTGAACCGACAGTGCATGCGGTGGTGCACCACCTGTGCGTCACGGAGGGGTTCATCGGTGATCGCGCCGACTACTACGACGTCACCAACTCGCTGTTGCCGAAGGTGCTCGATCGCCGCCGCGGCATCCCGATCACCCTGTCGGTGGTGATGATCGAAGTGGCCCGCCGAGCCGGGGTCCGGCTGGCCGGTGTCGGCTTGCCAGGCCACTTCCTCGTCGGTGACCCGAGCGATCCCGACCGGTTCATCGACCCGTTCTCAGGAGGCGTCATCCTCGACCGCCAGGCGTGCCGCCGCCTGTTCGAGCATCTGCAAGGGCCGGACACCCAGTTCCACGACGCCTACCTCGATCCGGTCGGGCCGAGGATCATCCTGGCGCGGGTCCTGGCCAACCTGAAACAGATCGCGGTGGCGCGCGGCGATCGTCAACAGCTTGTGTCGGCGCTCCGGCTGCGGTCGGCCATCCCTAGGATCGGTCGGGCCGAGCGGGCTGAGCTGGCCGAGGCGCTCGTCTCCACCGGCCAGTTCGCCGAAGCGGCAGCTGAGCTCGATGCCTTGGCCGACCGCAGTCCGCCGGCCGACGCCGATCGTCTCCGGCATGCTGCCACCCGAGCCCGCGCCCACCTCAACTGACCTTCGAGGACCTGGACTTGACCCGCGGGTCAAGTATCATCTCCGCCCATGACTGATCTCGCCGACGCTCCCGCTTCACCTACGGCGCCCGACAAGCGTTCGGATCCCGACGAAGGCCGAGTGATCGAGCTGGTGGATCGCCTGCTGGCCGACCATCCGCCGGACACTACGAAACCACGGGAGTTCCTCGGGGAGCAGTTCGACGCCGGTCTGGCGTGGGTGCACTTCGACGAGGGTTGCGGCGGGCTCGGTCTCCCACCGCGTCTGCAGAAGATCGTCCAGGAGCGGCTGGCGGAAGGGCGCGCTCCTCATCCCTACGGTTACAACCCGATCGGGTACGGCATGGGCGCTCCGACGGTCTACACCCATGGCACCCGGGCCCAGCGTGAGCGCTACCTCCGCCCGCTGTTCACCGGTGAGGAGGTGTGGTGCCAGCTGTTCAGCGAACCCGGCGCAGGATCGGACGTGGCCAGCCTGGCCACCAAGGCCGTTCGCGATGGCGACGAGTGGGTCGTCAACGGCCAGAAGGTGTGGACCACCATCGCCCACCTGTCCCGCTGGGGGATGCTCGTAGCCCGTACCGACCCGAACCAGCCCAAGCACAAGGGGATGACCTACTTCGTGGTCGACATGCACGCGCCAGGCGTCGAGGTCCGGCCGCTCTACCAGATCACGGGCGAGGCCGAGTTCAACGAGGTGTACTTCACCGACGTTCGGATCCCCGACGCCGAGCGACTCGGCGAGGTCGGCGAGGGCTGGCGGGTCTCGCTCACCACGCTCATGAACGAACGGGTGTCGATCGGCGGGACCGTCCCGCCTCGCGGGGCCGGGCTCATCGCCTTCGCGGTCGACGCTTGGAACAAGTCCGACCGCACAGACGAGGCGCGGCGGGCCGAGCTCATGGAGCTGTGGGTCAGGTCGGAGGTGCTGCGGCTCACGAACTGGCGGGCCGCACAGCTCAGGTCCGTCGGAACACCGGGCCCCGAGGGTTCGATCGGCAAGGTGGCGTTCGCCGAGCTCAACAAGGAGATCATGGCTTTCACGATGAACCTGCTCGGTCCGAGCGGGATGCTCATCGACGGCGGCTACCCGATGACCCGACCGGAGAAGGCCATGGCGTTCGATTCTCCGCAACGGGCGTTCCTCCGGGTGCGGGCGAACTCCATCGAGGGTGGCACCACCGAAGTGATGAAGAACATCCTCGGAGAGCGGGTCCTCGGTCTTCCGGGTGACGTTCGCACCGACAAGGAACGCCCTTGGATCGAGGTACCTCGGTCGTAACGGTCCGACCCGGGCCCTTCAGAAGTGGGGCGACTCGTTGGCGCTGATCAATTGGCGCGGGCCGTCGCGGCCAGCCAGCACGCGGCTCACGCTCGTGTAACCCGGCTCGAAGAACAACGTGCGGTCCATCTGGAGGATGTGCGACAAGTACGCGTTGACCACGCCGCCATGACACACGAGGGCCACCCGCTGCGACGGATGCGCAGACACGATCCGCTCGACCGCTTCCACCACCCGCGCTCGAAACGTGCGACGTGTGGCGTCGGCCTCAGGCGAGCTCCACTCGGCCACCAGCTGCTCCCAGCGCGGATCGTCGTGCGCCATCTCCTCGAGGGGGATGTAGAAGTGCAGATGGGCGTCGAACTCCTCGAGTCCGTCTTCGACCAGGACGACTTGGCCGAGCCTGCTCGCCAACGGGGCTGCTGTCTCTCGGGCCCGGCGCATCGGGCTGGTGTAGACCGCATCGATGCCAGTCGGCGCGAGCCACTCGGCGACCGCAGTCGCTTGGCGGTGACCCTCTTCGGAGAGCGCAGGGTCGGCCGGGCCGCCAGCGTCGTCGAC
>JBBSGQ010000043.1:0-13902 GCA_038253965.1 Acidimicrobiales bacterium
ATTACCTCGGTGAGCTTGCGTTCAAGGAGGGCAAGCCGAAACAAGCGGCGCAGCAGTATGCGCTCGGACTTAAGGCCGACCCCGCTTACAGTCCCCTGTTGGCGGGCCAGGCCAAGGCCAGGGCCGCCCTTGGGCAGACTGCACCGGCGGTGCAGGACTACACGGCCGTGATCGGCCGCGTTCCTCAGCCGCAGTATGTCATCGAGCTCGGCGAGCTCGAACAGTCGCTCGGTCACGGCGCTGAAGCGCGCCAGCAGTACGAGCTTCTGGAGGTGGAGTTCAAGCTCTTCGCGACCAACGGCGTCAATGATGACCTGACTGCAGCGCTATTCGAAGCCGACCACGGCGATCCTGGCAAGGCGCTCAGGCATGCCAAGGCGGAGTGGAAGCGACGCCACAGCGTCCTCGTAGCCGACGCCCTGGCGTGGGCCCTGCACGTCAACGGCCGTGATGCCGAAGCCTTGCGCTACGCCAAGATCGCGAACCGCTTGGGGTGGCGCAATGCAGGCTTTCTGTACCACCGAGGGATGATCGAGGCTTCACTTGGCCAGCGGGAGGCGGCGCGCACCAACTTGGCTCGCGCGTTGAAGATCAACCCCGCTTTCAATCCCCTCCAGGCCCCGATCGCCCGGCGGACGCTTGCCCGGCTCAAGGGCGCCCGATGATATCACCTGCCCGAACGCGAAATTTCCCCCACTGAACGTCACAGTCACCGTACCGTAAGACCATGTGACCACTTAGAGCAGCGGCCTCGCAACAGAATGTGGCGAAATGCTTGACTTGCGCCCTGGAAAACCTTATCTTCAGCCGGCTCCGTAGAAGTGAACGAGAGCAAACCGTTACGTCGAACTGGGCTTGGGGTTCGCGTCTTCGCCAGGAGGACAGATACATGCCCGAAAAGAAGTTCCGACGTAGAGGTCGAGTAGCCGTCGCTTTGATGGCGGCCGGCACGCTCACTTCCACCGCTGCTCTCACCAATCTTGCAGGGCTCGGCGGGGTGGTGGCGAACGCGTCAAGCCACCGCGAAGCGCCGATCGTTGCCGGAGATCCCCAGATAGACGGCACGGACACCTACGCCTTCACCAGCCCGGACAAGCCGGACAGCGTGACCGTCATCGCCAACTTCGATCCGTTCCAACTGCCGCCTGGTGGGCCGAACTTCAACCCATTCAGCAACGATGCTCGCTACAACATCAAGATCGACACCAATGGCGATGCCAAGCCGGATCTGACCTACCGCTTCACCTTCAGCGGTGGCTTCGTCGACAAGAAGACGTTCCTGTACAACACGGGAGTCGTCAACAACATCAACGACGCCACACTCAACTTCAAGCAGAACTACAAGGTGGAACTCGTCGGCGCAGACGGTGCGGTGAAGTCGACCGTCGTCGCCAACGGGCGGGCAGCTCCTGCGAACGTCGGTGTGGCGTCTATGCCCAATTACGGCCAGTTGCGTGCGCAAGCACTTGCGACCGGGCAGGGAACCAATGGCACCCGTGCCTTCGCCGGTCCCGCCGACGATCCGTTCTTCCTCGACCTTCGTGTCTTCGATCTCCTCTACGGCGGAGATCTCTCCGAGACCGGGAACCCGGTGCTGACCGGCCTGAACGTGAGCTCGCTCGCAGTGCAGGTCCCCAAGTCCGTCCTCGCCGCGAACGGTCTGGATGCGAGCAAGGTGATCGGCGTGCACACGACGAGTGAGCGCCAGGCGCAGATCGCCATCAACGCCGACGGCACCCGCAAGCCCTCCGGTGACTGGGTGCAGGTGTCACGACTGGGCAACCCGCTGGTGAACGAGGTCGTCAGCTCCGTGGAACTGAAGGACGCCTTCAACGCCCTCCCACCCGAAAAAGACGCCAGCGTCCCCGGCCTGGTCGCCCGGGTCACCGATCCCGAGGTGCCGAAGCTGATCGAGAAGATCTACAAGATCCCGGCACCCCCGACGCCGCGCAATGACCTCGCAGCAGTGTTCCTCACCGGCGTCAAGGGTCTCAACCAGCCGACCAAGCCGACTCCGTCAGAGATGCTGCGACTGAACACGTCGACCCCCGTCTCGCCGTACCCTAACCGGCTCGGCGTGCTCGCCGGAGATACCGGCGGATTCCCGAACGGCCGACGCCTCACCGACGACGTCGTCGACATCGAACTGCAGACCCTCGAGGGAGCGATCCAAGCCGACGGCAGCATCAAGCTGGTCCAGGCCCTCGCCAAGGGTGACGGAGTGGACAACAACGACGTTGCCTTCCAGAGCTCCTTCCCGTACGTGGCGCTTCCGCACCCCGGCTCGAACACCGGGCCTGGTGGGCTCGGTGGCTCAGCACAGGGCAGGGGACCCATACCATCCGGTGGAGTGGCAACCGGCGCTGGGGGCGCTGCTGACCGGACCGGCAGCAACGACTCCAACCCTTGGCTCCCGATCTCGGCCGGTCTCGTCGGCGCGGCGCTGGCCGGTGCCGGCGTGATCATGCTGCGCCGCCGACCCGCCACGAGCTGAAGCTCCAGGCTGACGAGAGATGGCGTGAGCCGCATCATGCGCGGCTCACGCCACTCGACGTCACTGCCGGTCTCGTCGAACTGAAGGCCCACCGCCCACACCGCACCTGGTTCGGCCCGATGGGCCTCGGCCAGCTCGGTGTTGGCGACCGGCTCGGCCAGTCGCTGGTAGTAGCCCGAAGTCGACACCCCCATCACCCGGCAAGATCAAGATTTTGCTGTGAATAGATAAGCGGACGACTGGGGGTTCTCCCGCTCGCTTGTGGGCCGGGAACTTTCCGTGCTGCCAGATTGCTGGCGGGGATTGGCGGGAGACTGTGCGTTCTCCCGGCGCTTCACGCGGGACTCGCACCGTCGCCGATGTCGACGCCCTCGTCGACGCCGTGCCCGCTCGTTACCGGGCCCTCGTCCAGCTTGCTGCAGAGACCGGGATGCGCATCGGCGAGTTGGCCGCCCTGCGCGTCGGTCGCATCGACGTACTCCGGCGGACAGTCGCGGTTGCGGAGGCCGCGGTAGAGGTCCATGGCGAACTGATCTATGGCGAACCGAAGTCGTCCGCCGGACGACGCGTCGTCGCTCTGTCGCGTGGCATGACCAACTCGCTCGCCGCCCACTTTGCGGCGGTCGGGCTCACGGGCGCCGAACCGCAGGCCCTGGTGTTCACGAGTCCTGCTGGCGGTCCGCTCCGATATTCGACGTTCCGTTCACTGGTGTGGCTTCCTGCTCGGCGCGCCGCAGGAGTCGAGTGGGCCGGCTTTCACGACCTGCGGCGGGCCTCGGCCACGATGCTCATGAGCGCCGGCGTCGACGTCCGGACGGCCCAGCACCGACTCGGTCACTCGGACCCGCGACTCACGCTCGGTTCTACGCGCAGGTCGTTCCCGAGGACGATCGGGAAGGCCGCAGAGGCTCTCGGCGCAATCCTCTCGCGCGATGCACGCGCGATGGAGGTGGTGGACACGGAGGGCCGATTACCGAGATGGGCCCTGACCAGCACCTTTGTGGAGCCCGAGAGGAGAATCGAACTCCTGACCTGCTCATTACGAGTGAGCTGCTCTGCCGTCTGAGCTACCCGGGCGGGCAGCGCAGAATAGACGAGCTAATCGCGATTCGTGAGGGCTTAGGTCGTCGATCAGCGCGACCCCTGGGTGCCTCCATCAGGCGAATACAACAACGGGCTGTATACGTTGGGTCGAGATGGCTGCCCGGGGCCGCTGAGCGGGGGTCGGCGCAGAGAAGGGGGCGGTGTGCGACGGCTTGGGCGTTTCGTGGTCCGCCGACGGTGGTGGGTGCTCTGCGCCGGTCTCGTGTTCGTGATCGCGGTGGGCGCCTTCGGGGCTGGTGCGAGCCAGCGCCTCTCCTCCGGGGGGTTCAACGAGCCGGGCGCCGAGTCGAGTCGTGCCGAGCGCGCGCTTCGAGACAAGTTCCGCACTGGTCCGTCGAACGTGCTCCTCCTCGTCACGGCGTTCGAAGCGGCCGTCGCCGAGCTCGGTCTCCGAGCGGGACAGGTCGTCCTCGACGCCGGCTCTGGGACCGGCCGAGCCATCGCCACCCTGCACGCCGCGGTCGGGCCTTCGGGCGAGGTGCTTGCCGTCGATGTCACCGCCGAGATGATGCTGCAGCGGCGAGGAAGGGCTGCACCCAGCGGGCTGCGCTGTTCCTGGCCGATGCCGGGCAGCTCCCGCTCGTGACCGCGTCGGTCGACGCAGTGCTGGCCGCCGGGCTGTTGCCACATCTCGTCGATCCGACGGCCGGTCTTCGGGAGCTGGCCAGGGTGACCAGACCCGGCGGGCGCCTCGGCGTGTTCCACCCGGTCGGACGGGCGGTGCTCGCCGCGCGGCACCAGCGGACCTTGTCGCACGATCACCTTCTTGATGTGTCGAACCTGGTCGCGGCGTTCCATGCGTCGGGTTGGGAGCTCGAACGTATAGATGATGCGGAGGACCGGTACCTCGCCATCGGGACCCGCACGACCCGCCGACCGGTGGGCGCATCGGACGCCGCTACGGTTCGATCATGACCGCCACAGGTGCCGACACCGATCGCGAGATCCTCACCTGGGAGCGCTTTGGAGACGCCACGCGCGCACTCGCCGAGCAAGTGGCCGACAGCGGGTTTCGTCCCGACATCGTTCTCGCTGTCGCACGGGGTGGGTTGACCGTCGCTGGCGCCCTGGCCTACGCGCTGTCGGTCAAGAACTGCTTTGCGATGAACGTGGAGTTCTACACGGGCGTGGACGAGCGACTCGACGTCCCGGTCGTGTTGCCCCCCACGCTTGATCTTGTCGACATCGCAGGTCTGAACGTGCTCGTGGCCGACGACGTCGCCGACACCGGCCTGACGCTCGAGTTGGTTCGTGGGGTGATCGCAGCCCACGTCGGCGACGCGCGGGCCGCCGTGCTGTACCAGAAATCCCGTTCGGTCATCGACGCCGAGTACGTCTGGCGCCATACTGATCGCTGGATCAACTTCCCCTGGTCATCCCAACCGCCGGTGGTCGGTGCTTCGGGTCAAGACGCCTGAAGACGGCCTCTGGCGTTCCCTCCGCCGACCGGGCGGGGTAGCGAGGCTGCGATGGAGGTTGTCGGCGGCTACGAGCTTGAGGCTCGTATCGGCGAAGGGATGTCGGGCACGGTCTGGCGCGCGCGCCGGCTCGGGCTCCTGTCCCGTACGGTCGCCCTGAAACGGGCGTCAGCGAGAGCTGGGCCGATCGGCGCTGTGCCACGGGATCGGCTGCTGACCGAGGCGATGGTGTTGGCTGAGCTGGATCACCCGCACATCGTGGATGTGCTCGACGTGCTCGATGATGGTGAGGGCGTGGCCATCGTCATGCAGCTGGCTCAGGGAGGGTCGTTGCGAGCCATGCTCGATGGGTGCTGCACGCTGTCGGCCGGGCAGGTCGCAGCGGTGGCGGCTCCGGTGGCGGACGCGCTCGCCTCGGCCCATCGGCGGGGGCTCGTACACGGCGACGTGAAGCCGGCCAACATCTTGTTCACGAGCGACGGTGAACCGCTCCTGTCGGACTTCGGTGCAGCGCGCCATTTCGGTGTCCCCGTCACGTCCGCCGAGCCGGTCGCCGGCACCGCGCCGTATGTGGATCCTGAACTGCTGAACGGCGCGACCGCAAGCCCGGCCAGCGATCTGTACGCCCTTGGGGTGGTCTGCTACGAGGCTCTCCTCGGCACGCCTCCCTATGACGGATCGGCCGAGGAGATCTCTCGTGCAGCCGACCGCGGCGTCCACCACTCGCTGCGCGACGTCCCGTCAGTTCCCGACCGTTTGGCCGAGCTGGTCGAGCGGGCGATCTGCCGGGATCCATTGGATCGGCCGCCGAGCTCGGAGGACTTCGCCGCCGCGCTTCGTGCGTCGGTCGAACCCGCGTCGTGGCGTCTTCCCCGGCCGGTCCTGCCGGCCACCAGCTCGGTCGGTCGGGCGGCTGGAGCCTGCGACCCGTCGGGCGATGAGCCAGCAACCGTGATGGCCGGGCGCCACGGCACCCGGCTGTTCGGACCCCGTCCACCGAAGCCGCGAGAGATGGTGCACGGACCCGGTCGTCATCTGCGCTGGCCTGATCGTCACCGCCGTGTCGCCGCGGCTGCGTGCGTCGTGGCCGTCGCGCTCGGCGGGCTCGTGTGGCAAACCCGCGGCCACGGTGACCGGCGCGATCCCCACGCGGCTGTAGCTGCTGACAGCCCTCGCGCTCCCTGCGCGGCCTTCCCCGAGCTCAGCGCAGCGAAGGGTGTGAAGCGGTTCAGCGCAGACCTGAACGGCGACGGATGTCCGGTCCCGGTGGCCTGGGACGGGCAGGTGCTCTCGGCACGCTTCGAGCCGAACGAGCGAGTGCCCCGCTACTACGAGATCGGCGCCCGGGGCGACGTTCTGCTCTTCGGGGATTGGGACTGCGATGGAGCCGCGTCGCCTGCGCTTTACCGTCCGACAGCCGGATCGGTGATCTACGTGAACGCCTTCGCCCAGCGGATCGGCGACAAGGCCTACGCCGAGCGCATCACCCGACAGCTCCCGCGCCGCGGGAGCGCTCACGTGGAGAAGGGGGCTGACGGCTGTCAGGTCGTGCGGATCGGGTCTGCGCACAGTTGAAGCTGGGTGACCGGCCCGATCCCGGAGTCCCCGAAGGTCACCTGTAGCGTGGCGCCAGATGGCTGACCAGGCGAACTTCGCGGAACAGGCAATGCCCTTCATGGGCCCCCTGTACGCGGCTGCTATGCGCATGACGCGCAACCCAGCCGATGCGGAAGACCTCCTGCAGGAGACCTATCTGCGCGCCTACCGCGGCTTCGGTGGCTTCCAAGAGGGGACGAACATCAAGGCCTGGTTGTACCGCATCCTCACCAACACCTTCATCAACATCTACCGAGCCAAGCAGCGTCGGCCGGACGAGACTGATCTCGACGAGGTCGAGGATCTTTACCTCTACCGCCGGCTCGGCGGCTTGGAGGCGGCTTCGCTCGGCCGCAGCGCCGAAGAGGAGCTGATGGACTTCTTCACCGATGCCGAGGTGAAAGAGGCCGTCGAGGCGTTGCCTGAGCAGTTTCGCCTCGCGGTGATCCTGGCTGATGTCGAGGGCTTTGCCTACAAGGAGATCGCCGAGATCCTCGACATACCGATCGGCACGGTGATGAGTCGGCTGCACCGGGGAAGAAAGGCGCTGCAGAAGAGGTTGTACGGGTTCGCCGTCTCCCGGGGACTCGCTGACGCTGCGAACGATCCGAACAGCACGGCTGCGGTTGCGCCGGGTGGCGCTGCCGACGGTTGACCACGCGAGGATCGCTGACCGCCCAGATGCCTGATTGCACCGAGACCCTCCAAGAGCTGTACGAGTACCTCGACGGCGAGCTCACCGACGACAAGCGCCAGCACATCGAGCAGCACCTGAACGACTGCTCACCGTGCTACGAAGCGTTCGACTTCGAGGCGGAGCTCCGCATGGTGATCCGCAGGCGCTGCGCCGAGACGGTGCCCGACGGGCTTCGTCAGCGCATAGCCCGGGCCCTCGACCTCCCCGACTGAGGGAGCCGGCGGGCAGAGCCCTAGGATCGGGCCATGTTGCTCGCGGCGAAGGTTTGGCACTACTGGCTGGCCGTGCCGATCACGGCGCTGGTCATCGTCGTGATGGTCGCCACGCTCGTTGGCTACCTCAACAAGGTCGTCCGTCCGAAGTACCCGTCGCGCCGGGCTCGCTGAGACGGCCTGCTGACGTGACATCTGTCGTCGATTGGGCGCTTGCCGAGCGGATGGCGGTCCGGGCGGCGGGCAAGGAGCCGTTCTCGGAGTCCTACCACTACGCGTCGCTCGCTCCTGACTTCGAGGAGCTCACAGCGATCGCTGAGGAACGGGTCGCCGAGGCCACCGGCCTGAGCAGCCTTGCCGGTCCCGCCCGTGCCCGGGTCACCGATCGCGCCGGGTGGGTGAGGGCCAACATCGCATCGTTCCAGCGGCTGTTGCGACCGATCACCGACCGTCTCGATGAGCGGATGACGTCCTCCCTCTTCGCACCAGTGGCCCGCCAGTTGGCCGGCGCCGAGGTCGGAGCGATGCTCGGCTGGATGTCAGGTCGGGTCCTCGGTCAGTACGACCTGCTGGTCATCGAAGAGGAGAACCCCGACGACCAGGACATCGTGTACTACGTCGGGCCGAACATCATCGGGCTCGAGAAGAAGTTTGCGTTCCCGCCGCGCGAGTTCCGCTTGTGGCTGGCCTTGCACGAGGTCACCCATCGGGCGCAGTTCACCGGTATCCCGTGGATGCGACAGCACTTCCTCGGCCTCGTGAACCAGACGGTGCAAGCGGTCGATCCCGATCCCAAGCGCTTCCTCGAAGCGATCGGGCGCGTGGCCGTTGACCTGCGAGCCGGCCGCAAGCCGCTCGACGACGGCGGGATCATGGCAGTGCTGGCGTCACCCGAGCAGCGCGAGGTGCTGGACCAGGTGAGCGGTCTGATGAGCCTGCTCGAGGGCCACGGCGACGTCACAATGGATCGGGCCGGTGCGGATCGCATCCCGAGTGCGGCGCGGTTCGGTCAGGTGTTGCGCCAGCGGCGCCAGCAGGGCAACCCGGCGGCCCGACTCCTGCAGAGGCTGATCGGTCTCGAGGCCAAGATGAAGCAGTACGAGCAAGGTGAGAGGTTCATCGCGGCTGTCGAGCGCGTCGGCGGCCCCGAACTGATCGAGCGGGCGTGGGAGGATCCAGCCAACCTGCCGAGCATCGCCGAGATCCGCGAGCCGTCCGATTGGATCGATCGGCTCGGCAGGGTTCGGCCGGCGCTGGCCACCGGCTAGGTCGCCGATCTCCTCGGGGGCTGCACCGATGGCCGAGCGGCCGCTCGTCTCGACGGTTGAGTTGCTTCGACGATGCGCCTTCCCATCCGCAGGGACCGAGGTGACCTGTGCGGTATCGGGGGGTGCCGACTCGCTGGCCCTGTTGGCGCTGGCGACCGAGGCCGCCCTCGAAGTCACCGCAGTACACGTGGACCACGGCTTGCGCCGAGGCTCGGCCCTGGAGGCCGAGGTCGTGGCCAAGGCGGCGGCGCGCTTCGGCGCCCGCTTTCGTTCGGAGCGGGCCGCAGTGACTCCGGGGCCGAACCTCGAGGCCCGGGCCCGGTCGGCTCGCTATGCGGTCCTCCCGCCCGGTGTCTTCACCGGTCACACCGCAGACGACCAGGCGGAGACGGTCTTGTTGAACCTGCTCCGGGGTGCCGGGCTCGACGGTTTGGCGGGGATACGTCGAGATGGTCGACGCCCCCTGCTCGACCTGAGGCGTCGCGAGACGGAGGCCCTGTGTGCGGAGCTCGGGTTGGAGCCGGTGCGTGATCCGTCGAACGAGGACCTGGTGTTCCGTCGCAACCGGATCCGCCACGAGGTGCTGCCATTGCTGGACGAGGTTGCCGACCGTGATGTAGCCGCGGTGCTGGCCCGCCAGGCCGAGTTGGTGGCCGAGGCCTCTGATCTGTTGGTCGAGTTGGCCGCAACCGTGGACCCGACCGATGCGCGTGCCCTCTGCGACGCGCATCCGGCGCTGTCCCGGGTCGCGATTCGCAGCTGGCTTCGATCGATCCCACCGGGCCAGCCGCCCGATGGCGCCACGGTGGCACGAGTGCTCGAGGTTGCTGCTGGTCAGGTCCGCGCGACCGATGTCGGTGGCGGCTGGCGGGTGGCTCGCACCGGGGGACATCTGCGGCTCGAGTCCGCGGGGGCCGGGGACCTCTGAGCAGCTGGGCCGGCGTGAGAAGATGCGGATCATGGAGCCGCACCTCCACCTGTTCGACGATTCGGCGTTGGGTGAGATCGTGGTCACCGAGACCCAGTTGCAGACCCGCATCGGCGAGCTCGGGAAGCAGATCACCGAGGACTACCAGGACCGTGCGCCGCTGCTGGTGGGTGTCCTGAAGGGCGCCTTCATGTTCATGGCGGACCTCGCCCGTCAGATCGCTTTGCCTGTCGAGTTCGACTTCATGGCGGTGTCGTCGTACGGCAGCGCGACGAAGTCGAGCGGCGTCGTGCGCATCGTGAAGGACCTGGACCTCGACCTCAGCGGGCGCCACGTCTTGCTCGTGGAGGACATCATCGACAGCGGTTTGACACTCGAGTACCTCCGCAAGAACCTGCTGGCGCGCAACCCGGCCACTGTCGAGGTCTGTGCGCTGTTGTTGAGGGAGGGTCTGCAGAAGCGCGACCCCAACCTGCGCTATGTCGGGTTCCGCATCCCTCCGGACTTCGTCATCGGCTACGGCCTCGACGTTGCCGAGCGCTACCGCAACCTTCCATACATCGCCGCTTACAAGGGAGAGTGACCGGGCGAGCCGATACGCATGTGGCGAGAAGTATCCTCGCCGCACCGATGAAGCGCTTCCCTCTCACCGCGGCTGCTTGATGGACGCCCCATCACGCAATGACCATCCGGCGGTCGACCGGGCCCGAGTCGAGGCTGCGGTACGGGAGATCCTCCTCGCCATCGGAGAGGATCCGACGCGGGAGGGTCTGGTCGAGACACCGGTTCGGGTGGCCCGCATGTACGAGGAGATCTTCGCCGGTCTCCGGGAGATCCCCGACCACCACCTGCAAGTGACGTTCGAGGCCGGGCATGACGAGATGATCATGGTGCGCGACATCGCCATCATCAGCGTTTGCGAGCATCACCTCGTGCCGTTCATCGGCAAGGCGCACGTGGCGTACATCCCGAACGCTGACGGACGGGTGACCGGTCTGTCCAAGCTGGCCCGCCTGGTCGACGCGTACGCCCGGCGACCGCAGGTGCAGGAACGGCTTACCAGCCAGGTCGCCAACGAGATCGAGCGGACCCTCCAACCACGCGGCGTGATGGTGGTGATCGAGGCCGAACACCTGTGCATGTCCATGCGCGGCGTTCGCAAGCCTGGCGCCACAACAGTCACCTCCGCCGTGAGGGGCCTGTTCCGCTCGAACGTGGCAACTCGACAAGAGGCCATGCGATTCATCCGATGAGTCGCCCACTCGGGTTGAGCGGCTCATTTGCTCGCCAACGATGGCCGGGCGGCGGATATTCGGCGAGTATCCTGGTCCTCCGTGCTACCGCTGGTGATGGGGGTCGTGAACGTCACCCCGGACTCCTTTTCCGACGGCGGACGCTACCTGGACCCCGACAGGGCGATCGATCACGCTCGCCAGCTGATCGCCGAGGGGGCCGATGTCATCGACGTCGGCGGAGAGTCGACGCGCCCGGGCGCAGCGCCGGTGAGCGCTGACGAGGAGCGGCGACGGGTGCTGCCGGTGATCGAGGCGATCGTCGGTGAAGCGCGCATCTCGATCGACACCACCAAGGCTGGCGTGGCCCGCGCCGCCGTGGAAGCTGGGGCGACCCTGCTGAACGACGTGTCGGCGTCACTCGCGACCACCGCTGCCGAGTGTGGGGTGGGTTGGGTGGCCATGCACATGCAGGGTCAGCCGGCCACGATGCAGGCCGACCCCCACTACGACGATGTGGTGCACGAGGTGAGGGATTTCCTCGTCGAGCGAGCCGAGCGGGCTGCAGCCGACGGGGTCGAGGAGATCTGGATCGATCCGGGCATCGGGTTCGGCAAGACGACAGCCCACAATCTGAGTCTGCTGGCCCACCTCGACGAGCTGGTGGCGTGCGGCTACCCGGTGGTGGTCGGCACGAGTCGCAAGCGATTTCTCGGGAAGTTGTTGGCCCAGTCCGACGGGCTCGGCAGCGGCGTGCCGGTCGAGGATCGCCTGGAAGGCTCGCTCGCGACCGCGACCTGGGCGATGGCACAGGGCGCTCGGATGGTGCGCGTCCACGACGTACGGCCGACGGCTGAGGCCGCGCGGGTGGTTGCCGGATGAAGCAGCACGACACGAGGCTCGCCTCGATGCCGCGGCGGGAGACGGCACTGTGGCAGTGAAAGGCAAGTGGGCGCAGGGTATCGAGCCTCGGAACTTCGCATGGGTCATGAAGGATCGTCTGGCGGTCTGTGAACGGCCCGGCGGCTACGGCCCGAACCACCGCCGCGTCAGGCGACAGGAGGAGATCATCTGGGTGCGCGAGCAGGGCTTCACCTGCGTCGTATCGATCATCCCTTCGCCGCACAACCTGCACAACTACGACGAGCTGGGCGTCTCGTGGATCCACAGACCGTTCGGCCCTCACGACGAGGCGCGTGGCGTGATGGCCGCTCTCTACCCCGAGCTGCGGGGTCTGCTGGCCGGCGGAGGCAAGGTCCTCGTGCACGGGGAGGAGTTGGGCGACCGGATCTCCGGGTTCGTCGCCGGCTACCTGGTGTGGTCAGGTCTCGTGCCCGAGGGGCCCGAAGCCACATCTCTGACCGAACGACTGCTGCACCGCCAGATCGGACCGATCGGCCGCGAGGTGGTGGCTCTCGCGGTATCCATGGCCGCCGGTGAGTGACCGAATAGAGCTTCGCGGTCTGCGGGCCTCTGGGATCTGCGGTGTGTTGCCAGAGGAACAGTCACGGCCGCAACCCCTGGAGATCGATCTGGATGTCGTCGCCGACCTCGGACCAGCCGGCCGGTCGGACGCCTTGGGTGACACCGTTGACTATGGCGCGATCTGCCGGGTGGTCGAGGACGTGGTCGCCCGGGAGCGATTCGCGCTGCTCGAGCGGCTCGCCGCCCGTGTGGCTGAGGTCGTTCTCGATCAGGACCCTCGGGTCGAGGGCGTGACGGTGACCGTCCGCAAGCTGCGACCCCCGGTTCCCCATCAGCTCGAGACATCGGGCGTCCACATCGAGCGCGTTCGGGGCACCTAGTGCGGGCCATGCTGGGTCTCGGGTCGAACCTGGGGGACCGGCGCCGCTACCTACGTGATGCCATCGATCTCCTCGGCCCCGACGTGTCGGCCGTCTCCTCGGTCTACGAGACGGCGCCAGTGGGCGGCCCGCCCGGCCAGCAGCCGTACCTCAACCTGGTGGTGGAGCTCCACACCGACCTCTCGGCCCGCGAGCTGCTGTCGGTGTGCCACCGGCTCGAGGCTGCGGCCGACCGGGTGCGATCGACCAGATGGGGACCGCGGACCCTCGACGTCGACGTGCTCTGGATCGAAGGGGTCCAGATCGAGCAGGCCGACCTTCAGGTGCCCCATCCGCGGATGGCCGAGCGGCGCTTCGTGATGGCACCGCTGAAGGACGTCGCTCCGGACCTCGTGCCCGACGACTGGGAGGAGAGGGCCGCCGGGCAGGTCACTCCCGTCGGGGAGCTCTGATGTCCGCCATGGAGGTCCACGACACGATCGAAGGTTTCCGCGCCGCTCTCGACACGAGCCGCTTGGCCGGGCTTCGCGTCGGGTTGGTGCCCACCATGGGTGCGCTGCACGCCGGTCACGTCTCGTTGCTGGATCGGGCGGCGCGGGAGAACGATGTCGTCGCCCTGACGATCTTCGTCAACCCGCTCCAGTTCGGTCCGGCCGAAGACCTGGGGTCCTACCCACGGGACATGGAACGAGATGTTGGCATCGCCGTGGACGCCGGGGGCACTCATCTCTTCGCTCCGACGGTCGGGGAGATGTATCCCGGACCCGTTGCCACGACGGTGACGGTCTCAGGGGTCGGGGAGGCGATGGAGGCACGGAGCCGGCCGGGCCACCTCGCCGGGGTGGCCACTGTCGTGGCCAAGCTCTTCGCCATCTCCGGTTCCTGCCGTGCCTACTTCGGTGAGAAGGACTTCCAGCAGCTGGCAGTCGTCCGGCGGATGAACACCGACCTCTCCTTCGCGGTCAGCGTCGTCGGCTGTCCCACCGTGCGCGAGCCCGATGGCTTGGCGCTGTCCAGCCGCAACGCCTACCTCTCTGCCGAGCAACGGGCCGCAGCTCCAGTGCTGCAAAGGGCGCTTCAGGCCGGAACTGCGGCGGTCACCGACGGCGACCGGCGCGCCGGCGCCGTGCGAGAGATCGTCGCCGACA
>JBBSGQ010000044.1:0-13863 GCA_038253965.1 Acidimicrobiales bacterium
GAGGAGATCCTCGACGCCGCGCCGATCGAGCGCCCACCACTGACCGATGACAAGTTGGACCTTGCACTGGAAGCGATCGGGGACTTCTGCGATCTGCGCTGTCCGTACTTCTCGGGCCACGCTCGCGGCACGGCGGAACTGGTCGCCGCAGCGGCAGAGCTGATGCACATGCCGCCATCCGGGGCGACGATCGCTCGCCGAGCCGCGCTCATCCACGACGTGGGACGCTTCGGCGTCCCGGGAGCGGTGTGGGACAAGCCCGGGCCGCTGACGGGCGGAGACCTGGAACGTATGCGCATGCACGTCTACTACGTCGAGCGGATCTTCAACCGACCCGAACCCCTCCGGAGGATCGGCCTCTTGGCTGCGACCCACCACGAGCGGATCGACGGAACCGGCTACCACCGCGGGATTGGCGGCACCATGCTGTCTTCGCCGGCCCGAGTCCTCGCGGCCGCGGACGCGTACCACGCGATGACGCAGGCTCGTCCGCACCGCGACGCCCTGACCGAGGGTGACGCCGCCCGCCAGCTACGGACCGAGGCAGACCAAGGATGGTTTGACCCGGCCGCGACCGATGCCGTGCTCGCGGCCGCCGGGCACGCGATGAGCCGTTCGCGCGCCGGCGGGCCGGCCGGGCTCACCACCCGGGAGAGCGAGGTGCTCGGTTTGCTCGCTAGCGGACTGCCCAACAAGGGCATCGCCCGGCAGCTGGGGATCCGCCCGAAGACCGTCGGTAACCACGTCGAACACATCTACACCAAGCTGGGCGTGTCGAACCGCGCCGGCGCCGCTATGCACGCCATCCAACATGGTCTCGTTGGATCGACCTCCGCCGAGGATCTGTGACATCGCGGGCGGACCGTCCGCCTGGATAGATGCAAGGCAAAGCGACATGATCCAGCGCGACCTGCGCTCTACCCGCTTAGGTCGTTGCCTCCCGTGAAGCCGCGAAGCCCCGCGTCGTTGGTCGGCATCCGTATCGCTCGGCGATTGAAGTCATCGTTGGTCACTGCATCGCCGGCGCCGAGTTGGCGGACGCGAACGCGAGGCTTCTCGGCGCCCGTCCGGTCCCGGCCGGGGCTGCTGGTGCAAGCACATGCGGCCGCCACCAGCACCACGACGAGGAACGGCGGTCGCGTGTGGCTCATGGCCGAGAGACCGCGTCGCCCTCGAACCCGTCGATCAGAGGTCACGGCCCGTCCCGGAGCGCGGCCTTCGAGCTCGGCACTGCGACCAGCTGTCCGAGGCGGCGGATGTATCGGCGAAGCTCATCGACGTCCGCCCGGCTCTCGCAGCTCCTCAGTGCTCGAGCATCGACGTGAACCCAGAAAGGTCGAGCGATCGGGTCACCTCTAGGCGGGGCAGCATCAGGAGGTCGTCAGTGAGGGAGCTGAGGCTCGGTCGGCTGGTCACACCGAACGTGTAGCCGCACCCTCCAGCGAGGTGCGCAGTGATCCCGTCAGCATCACCGAGCGGATACGCCACCGCGTCGAGCGGATGGTCAAGGCGCTCGTGCAGGGCGGCGCGAGACCGTCCGAGCTCCTCGACCACCGCGGCGGGGGGCAGCCCGGTGAGTGGGACGTGGGTCGCAGTGTGCGAGCCGAAGCGCACACCCTCGCTCTCGAGCTGGCCGATCTGGTCCCAGTCGAGCGGTGGCGCGGGCGCACCGAAGCGCTCGTCCGACCGGCTCTCCTTGCCGACCCTGTCGGTGACGATGAACACGGTCGCCGAGAACCCGTGGCGGCGCAGCACTGGCCATGCATCGGTGAGGAAGTCGGTGTCGCCGCCATCGAAAGTGATGCAGACGTTGCGGCCGGGTAGTGGTCGTCGGGCTGACGCCGCCGCTCGCCATTGATCGAGGGTCACGCCGGTGAAGGCTTGGCCGCGGAGGTGGCCGAGTTGCTCGTCAAGTGCTCGCGGCGACACCCGACTGCGTTCCAGCGGGTTCGGTCCGGATTCGGCCACTTGGTGGTACATGAGGATGGGAAGACGGTCGGTCGTGATCTCGACGGTCGTGCGGTCATGGAGCCACCGGCCGAACCGCTGCTGCGCCGCGCGCACAGCGGTCAGTGGGCCATGGGGTGTTCGCGGCTCGGGGGGCCGCACCGGACGCCACATCAGCTCGGGCTGATACACCACCCGCTCGGCTACCGTTCCCGAGGGCACGGAGATAGCCAACTCATCAGCGACTTGGGCGGCCGCGACAAGCGTGGCGGCTGCCGCGGCGGGCAGCGCGGAGCGTCGCGACGCGCTCGTGCCGCAGCCACCGTCGACCTGTCGAGCGGGAAGCACCAGGGCGGGCCGTCGATCATCCCGGCTCGCCCCGATGATCCCGCCCCACCGGGGTGTGGGATGGACGGTGGTCGGGACGTCGACAGGGCGGATCGGACCGGCCATGCGGCGGCTCGCGGCACTGGCCAGGCGCTCGGCGAGCGACCCGGCGGCGTCGAGCGGCCGGCCGAAGATGCCCTCGCGAGCGGTAACCCGGGCCAGCTCCACCCCCGCCGTCAGCGTGAGCGCGACGCGCAACTGGTCAGCCGTGACGATCGGCGAGCCCTTCGACGCGGGCACGACGCTGCGGCAAACTGCGACACCGCCGACGTCTAGCACGGCTTGCACCTCACCCTCGGGCGCGGCTACGTCGGCAGGCGGCATGCTGATCTCAACCAGACACCAGCCGTTCAGCAACGGGGCGAGGGGCGGGCTCTCCTCACCGTGCCCTGTTCGGTAGAACCGCTCGTTCGGCCACTCCGGCCGTCTCCACAGCTCCTGCAGGAGGACCGTCCAGCCAGCCTGGTCGTGGGCTTGGCGCATGGCCGCCTGTGAATCACCGCCCAGCCCGACCGCCAAGACGAGCTGGCCCCTCAGGAGCGCCCATCCGCCGGCTTGGCGGACGAGCATTTGTGGATACAGCGCGCGTTCGAAGAAGCGGCCGAGGACGGGCCAGTAGGTCGCCGCGGCGGCGGCGTCGATCAGCACGGCTGAGGGAACCGTGCCATCGCAGACTGGCAGCTCGATCGCTCCGAGCGGCTCGCCTTCCAGCGTCAGGTCGCACCGGAGGTGCTCAGCGCCGGAGGGCGCCTCGATGTCAGGCACCGGCAACGTCAACTCGATGCTCACGCCATAGCCACGACCGACCTGCACCGGGCGACGTCGGGTCCGCTGCAGCGCCCGATGCTCGATCGCCCGTTGGGCGCGGCGGCTCCACCCCAGAGATCGGAGATGACCCTCCACGGCGTGCAGGAACCGCTCGATGCGCGGGTTGAGCCGTCCCTCTGTCGCGTACGCGGTTTCGGCGCCGCCACTCACGATCAGCAACTCGTCGAGCAGCAACGTGCCCGCCTCGAACGGGTCCACGGCGCTCGGGCTGGCGCCCTCGAGGAGGTCAACGAGGGGTGCAGCGTCGTGGCCCCTCCCGATCTCCCGGCCTGCGCACCAGCACGCCAACCGAACCTGGTGGGCCGCGACCTCGGCGCGAGGTTGCCCGGCGGCATAGGCCGGGTGCGGATGGCGGACCCGAGGATCGGGCGCGTGCCCCCGATCTATGACTCGCATGCCATCAGCCAACACCTGCGCACCATCGTGTGAGGCGGAATCAAGACGGAGCCGGTATCGGGCGACGAGCCGTGGCACGGCGGCGAAGCGCGCGCCGGATCGCGCCAGCCGCTGCCAGAAGTCCCAGTCCTCGCACGTGGTCAACGTCGTGTCGAAGGATCCGACGGCGTCGACCAGGTCCCGCCGGAACAGACACGAGTGAGGCACCAGCACGCAATGGTGCGTGAGGACCGGGAAAAGGGACTCGGGCTCGGACCAGAACTCGCCCTGGTCGAGCGGTCCCCCGTCATGGGTGGCCTGCGCCCACTGCCCGTAGGCGGCGTCGAGCGATGAGTCGGCTCGGACCGCGCCTCCCAACACGGCGAGCGCGTCCGGTTCGAGCCAGTCGTCGGCGTCGAGCAGCAGCACCCATGTGCCGCGTGCCATCGCCAACGCCGCGTTCCGAGCGGCGCCCACTCCAGCGTTGGGCTGGCTCAGGACGTGGATCCTCGGGTCTCGGTCCGCCGCGGCCTGTGAGATCTCGAGCGTTCGGTCGACCGAGCCGTCGTCGACGATGATGCACTCCCAGTCGGGCTGGGTCTGCGACCGTAGACACTCGAGCGCTTCCTCGAGCGTCGCCTCTGCGTCACGTGCCGGGATGATGATCGAGGCGAATGGCTCGCTCTCGGCCGATCCGGTCACTCAGCGAAGCTAGCGGCGACGAATTCGACCTCGCTACTGCTCGCCGCGCCTACGAAGCCCGTCGGCCGCCGGCCTGGCCGTCGAAGCCCTATTTCGGGAAGGAGATCGGATGCTCGCCCATGCGGCCGAAGTCGTCCCAGACAACTACTCGACAGTTCGTCGTGCACGCTACGGAACCGTCGGATGTGGAGAACACCTTTTTCACGACGGCGGAGGTCGAGAACGCACCGCTGCTGTTCGTGGTGGTCGACACGGCGACGGGGTCCGCTGAGCAGGACTCGACCCCGTTCGGATCTGCGCACTGGTAAACGTGGACGGTGGCGTTGGCTGTGAAGCCCGCGCCGGAGACCTGCACCTGAGCGGGGTCCGGCAGGTTCGAATCCGGCGACACGCCGACCTGCTCGCCCACGGCCGCGGCCCGCCCCACGGGTCCAAACGTCATCAGCGTGGCAAGCAGCGCCCCCCCGGCAGCGCGCTGCGGCCACCGGGTTCGTGCCTTCACCGAAGCAAGTCGCGCCATCATCGCCTCCCGTACGACACCGCCCACGTAACCGTAGGTCCCTCGCCTGGCGATGTCGACCGTACCGGGACCCCTCGCTGGCGTCGCGGGTCGAGGTGCGAAAGCCCTGCCGCCGCAAGGACCGCGTGGCGGAGTTGACTGAGGGTCATGCCGATCACCATCACCACCCACCACGAAGTGTTTCTTGTGGAGCACGACACCATCCCCGGCATGCTCCGGGAAACCGCCGATCTGGTCGAGGAGCTGGAGGGACGTGAGCAGGGAAACACCGTCGAGATCGAGCTCGAGGTCGGGCTGATCGGCTGTCGGATGCGCCACGGCATCCGCGTCTTCTATCGCGCGGAGAACGAGGACGCGATCGCCGTCGAGGTCGACGCAGCCTCCAGCACACCCCCCGGAGACGCCGTCGCAGATGGACCCGAGCAGGTCTATCCGTCGCTCGTGCCCACCCCGGCCGACCTGCCGTCGACGTGACGAGGCGAGACGACCGCTACAAACCACCCCCGCCGTCGACGACGAGGGCCTGGCCGGTCATGTAACTGCTGGCCGGGCTGGCCAGGAACGCGACAGCCGCGTCGAGCTCATGGAGCTGACCGATTCGCGCCAACGGCACCTTCGTCTCGAACGCGGCGCGCAACTCTTCGGAGTCGACGAGCTCGGCGGTCATCTCGCTCGGAAACATCCCCGGACAGATCGCGTTGACCCGGATGCCGTATCGGGCCCACTGAAGGGCGAGCTCGCGGGTGAGACCGACCAAGCCGGTCTTGGCGGCCACGTAGCTGGCCTGCGGGAGGAGGGGGGTCGAGGTGAACGCCGCAGCCGACGCGACGTTGACGATGGAGCCTCCCTGACCGCCGCTGCGCATGTGTGCTGCGGCTGCTTGGGCCAGCTCGAAGGGGGCCACGAGGTCAACTCCGACGACCCGGGCGAATCCTGCGGCAGGCTCGCGCAGAGCCGGCACGACTGCAGTGATACCGGCGTTCGCGATGACCACATCGAGCCGTTCGTGTCGATCGAGCGTGGCGGCGACGAGATCAGCCGATGCACCCTCTTCGCTGACATCACAGGCGATGGCGTCGCCACGCCCGAGCGACGCGCTCAACGCCTCGATGCGGTCGAGGCGACGGGCCGACACGACGACGGTTGCACCCAGTGCATCGATGACTCGCGCGAACCGAGCGCCGAGGCCCGAGCTCGCCCCGGTGATCACCGCAACCTTTCCGTCGAGGCGGAAGCTGGCCAGTGGATCGAGGGACTCGGGAGGCGAGGTCACGACCGACAGGCTGTCCAATGTGGCGCCCGGCGTCCAGCCCGGCGCATGCCGGACAGGCTCACCGCCGAGCTCCTGGACCGCAGGGCCGATCGTTCATGCGGCAGACCCTGGCCCTGCGTCATCTGCCCAAAGCCCGAGCAACCTCCACAAGCGGCGGTGGAAGCCTCCGGTCAGACCGAGCTCGACCCACAGCCGGCGCAACTTGGCCATCGATGCCAACGCTTCGGCATGATGGACAGCGTTGTCGGTGAAGGCCTCGGCGATCACTGACTTCGGGATCTGATAGCGGCTCACGATCTGGCTCGATGGGCGCAGCATCATCTGCGCCATGACCGACAACACAAGTGGCGCGCCGACGGCGAGGGCATTCCTGCGCAGATGTCCGAGGTTGGGTACCTCGCGCTTGAGGTAATGACGCGCGAACGAGAGGTGGCGTGCCTCCTCGGTGACATGGATCCGCATGATCCGCTCCAAGCAGGGATGGAGGTCGCGGTCGCTGCGCAGCTCGCGCCGCTGCACGTGGTCGATCGGGTCCTCGCCGCCGAGGACGAACACGAAGAACAGCGGAGGGAACAGTCGCCCGAGACCGATGATGAAGCGCGCTCCGATCCGGTCGATAGCGGCGAGGCCGCTGGCGTCGAAGCCGCTGCGGTTGACGAACTCCTGGAACATGAGCGAGTGCTGCGCCTCTTCGATGACCTCGTGGTACGCGTAGCGAAACTCCGCAGATCCGTTCGGCAATGCCGACGCGTATTCGAGAAGCCCACGCTTCAGGACACTCTCGAACTCGAGGCCGATCTTCATCTTCGAGGCGACCAGATCGAGCCCGAGGTGCGCCCGGGTCGGCTGTGGGAGCGCCTGGTACCACGAGGTCGAGCCAAGCGGGTCGTCGTCTGAGAGCTCCCACCGCGGGTCTGAAGGCTCGATGCTGTACTCGTCTGAGTCCCAGGCGATGTCGGCGTATGCATCGAAATGCTTCACCACCGACTGGTGGCTGAGACGCGAGAGCAGAGCCTGGTATGGGTCGGGCTCGGTCTCTCCGAGCAGTTCCTCAGCAGCGAGCTCTCGGCTGATGGTGGTCACGGCGTCTCCTTCGTCGAGGTGGTGGGCGGGGCGGGTGACATGAAGGTCCGAGCAATCGCCTTGAGCGTGTCGAGGATCACCTCAGGAGCGACCTGGCCGTCGTGGGGCACGAGGCGTTGCAGGGCGATGCCGTCCATGACGACGTAAGCGAAGGCACGAGCACCCTCGTAGAAGCCCGGGTCGACGCCGGCCTCGGGCGGGAAGAGCTCGTCGAAGATCGCCTGGCTCTCCTCGGTGCAACGCCGGTTCATCGCGACGACTTCGATCCGCAGGTCCGTGTCGGTACGGGCAGCCAACCAGACCTCGGCCCACGCCACGAACGTCGGTCCTTCGAACATCGACCACAACAGGTCGATCGCTGCGTCGAGGCGGTCCGCTCCCGGCTCGACGGCAGCGATGGCCTTGCGGAACTCCGCCATCCTGCGCTCGTAGAGTTGGCCGACGGCCGCGGCCAGGAGTTCCGCCTTCGAGGGGAAGTGGTGCAGTTGCGCACCACGGGACACGCCGGCCCGCTTCGCGACCTCGATGGTCGTGGTTGCCGCATAGCCGTGGTCGATGAGGCAGTCGAGGACGGCGTCGACGAGCGAGGCACGGGTGACAACTCCCCGATCCTGCATCCGCCGCACCGCAGGGGCCGAGTCGAGGGTCCGTGGCACACGATAGTTGTAAACCGCTAATTCAAATCAGTCAAGCCTGATTGTTTAGTCTGGTCGAGCTAGGACCTAAGGGCACCCCCCGGCCGGCCGATAGCCAAGAACAGATCGGAGTCGCTCCGGTCGAGGCCCAGTCTGTCCTTCGGCCGAACCAACGCAGAGGTCGAGGTCGTGCGCCACAGAATCGTCTCCTTGTTGTTCGTTGGCCTGGCCGCTCAGGTGCTCGGCGCCTGCGGGCCGACCGATGACCCGCCGGCCGCGCCTCACCGCGTCGACGAGAAGGCGATCGCCGCTGAGCTCAGTCGCGAACTGCCAGGCCTCAAGGACAACGCCGCCTTCGAGATCCAGGTTCGCGACATCGTCACCCTCTGCAAGTCATCTGCCGAGGACTTCCGCATCAACGCTCGCACGAGTGGATCCGCCGATGGACGGCTTCGCCTGCGTCGACAGATCAGAGCGGGCTGTCCGTGGCGATTGCCAGAGGTGGACAAGCTCCTCGCGGAGCAGCGGGGCGCCGATCAGCGCTGACGGTTCGGGTGCGTGCGCGAGCGGTGACGGCGCGACTCGGCAGTTGCGCCCGGAAACATCTCGCGATCAGCGTTTCCCATGGTCAGCGACCGCTAGCAACTCCTCCATGCCGGCCTCGATGCCCCGGCACAGCACATCGATGTCCGGTGCCGAGTCGTAGTCGCCGGTGACCCCGATGTTGACCTGGCCGTCGTAGGAGAAGATGGCCACGCCAACCCGGACCTGGCCGGCGAGCGGGACGTACGGGTAGGCCTTGAGCATCCGTCGTCCGGCTGCGAACAGCGCGACCTGCGGCCCGGGCACGTTTGTCGTCACCGTGTTGATGTTGCGCTGCGGCGCCCGAGTTGCGAGGCGGGTACCGACTGCGAGCAGGACAGGGGGAGCGAACCCCGATAGTGATGTGAGCGCTTCGCCGGCCACCGCCTGCTTCGACTCCTTCAGCCCATCCATCTGGGCAGAGATCGCTTCCAGACGGTCCTCCGGGTCGTCGAGACCCACGGGAAGCTCGGCGAACATGGCCGACACCTTGTTCTCGTAACTCCCGTCTCCGACCGCCTTGCCTGACGAGTCGCGGCTGCGCACCGAAACCGGTACCAGGGTGCGCACCACCCGGTCGACCGACTCGCCCCGCGCGAGGAGCAGGTCGCGGAAACCTCGAGTCACCGCGGCGAGCACGACGTCGTTGAACGTGCCGCCGACCCCTTTGCGCACCGACTTGATGTCATCGACAGAGGTCGAAGCCCATGCATAGCGGCGATGCGGACCGATCGGGCCGTTCAGTGTGGAAGGCGGAGTCCGCCGGACGAGACCAGCCATGGAGCGAAGTCCGCGAGCCATCTCCCCGAGCTGGGACAGCGCCTGCCGGGGCAGACGTGTCGAGGCCCGCAGGGCGCGCAGCTGCTCGTACGGACTTCGCATCATGTCGACGACCGCTTCCGCGGCCAACGTCGATCGCGCTGGCGCAGGATCCGGAACCCACTCGTCGGCGGGTGGCGGCGCAGGTTCGGGAGAGGTGTCCATGATCACCGACAGCAGATCGGTGCCCGAGACGCCATCGACCATGCAATGGTGGGTCTTGGAGACCATGGCCCACCGGCCGTCCTCGAGGCCCTCGACCATCCAGATCTCCCAGAGGGGCTTGGTGCGGTCGAGTTGCTGGGACATCACCCGGCCGATCAGGCGCCGAAGCTCGGGCTCTCCGCCAGGGGCCGGCAGGGCGGTATGTCGGACGTGGTACTCGACGTTGAAGTGACTGTCGTCGGACCAGACCGGACGACCAAGGTCCAGCGGCACGGACCGCACCACCTGTCGGTAGCGTGGCACGAGCGGCAGCTTTCCGGCCACCATGGCGACGACCCGGCCATAGCCAGGGCTTGGTCCCTCAAAGATGCCGACGGAACCGATGTGCATGTGACTCACGTCGTCCTCTATGTGGAGGAACGAGGAATCAAGTGGACTCATCCGGTCAACTGCCAAGGCGCACTCCTTTCGGGCGGACTCGCACGGTACCTCTGCCCGGTCGAGCGTGCTGCAGGTCGCTCAGGCCGGGGCGCCTAGCCAAACGGCCGGGCCGAGGCCGGTGCGGCCATGCCGACCACAGCGGCTCCAGCGAACCGACCTTCCAGCCACCGGGCTGGCCGGTGCGGCCATGCCGACCACAGCGGCTCCAGCGCACCGACCTTCCGGGCACCGCGGCGGACGGCCGAGCCGCTCGTGGGGTGACGATCACGGCCCGAGCCGACCGGAGGTGAGGAAGCGCCGCCGGAGTCGAGCGTCGGAGAGCCCGAATCGGCGCCAGCACGCTGCGAGCACCACTATCCCAGCCAACTCGAGCACCACGCCGAAGGCGCCTCGCGAAAGCTCGGGGATCTGGGACCGTCCGAACGAACGGCCAAGGAACGGCCACCAGAACACGCGGCTCGTCATCCACACACCATCGAGCGCCAGATGGGCGAACAACCCGATGGGTAGGCCCAGCAGACGCCGGCGAACGAGCCGGTGTCGACGGGTCGCGAGGATCGTCAGTCCGAGCACACCCGCTGCCCCGACCAGCGTGTGCAGCACCGACGGATGACCGAGGAGAGCCTCTGCGACGGGCAGGACCGACCCTGCCATGACGAAGCGGTAGTCGACACCCGGACTCTGGAAGACGGTGACGACACCGAGAACGCTCGTGCCGACGAACCACAACAACACAGGCGATCAGCGCACCAGGATGCGGCCGCATTCCTCGCAATGGGCGACGGCGCCGGCGGGAAGCTTCTTGATCCGAGCAACCTCGACAGCTGACAAGGTCAGGTGGCAGGCCCCGCATTGACTTCCGTGCAATCGGGCCACACCCACTCCGCCGCTCCGGCCTCGGAGCCGTTGGTACTCGTCCATGAGCGCCTCCGGCAGGCCGACACTTGCTTCGGTACGACCGGCCTTCTCCTGCGCCAACTCGGCCTCGATCGAGCGCTCGCTCTCCGCAAGGGCTCGATCTGCCACGGCGATCTCGGCCTGGTTCGTCTCAGCGTTGACCGTCAGCTGTGCGAGCTGGGCCTCGAGTGGCTCGATGCGCTCCATGATCTCGATGGTCTGGTCTTCGAGCTGCCCCTGTCGCCGGGCCAACGCGCCGATCTCCTCCTGCATCGCCTGCAGCTCACGAGGGTTGCTCACCTTGCCTCCGTACAGGGCGGCATCGACCGCCCGGCGCTTGTCCTCGACGATCGAGATCTCGTCCTCGAGTCGGCGTTGCTGCTGGGACAGCACTGTGCGCTCCGCTGAGAGCTCGCCGATCGTGGCACTGAGCTGGTCGCCGGCCTTGCGCAGCTCGAACAGGTGGACCCGTTCCGCCATCGTCGCCCGACGATGGCGGAGCTGATCGATCCTCGTGTCGTGTTCCTGCACGGCAAGGAGCTGGTGAAGCTCGTTCATCGCCGGATCACGGTTGGCCACCCGCTTGGCCGGGACCAGGGATCGACGTGGGAGCGGGCGTGGCACCGAGGCCACCGGCCTGCCCATTACCGACGATCGACGGGGGAGCCGGCGACCCCCCGAAACCACCGCCCTGGATCCCGCCATTGCCGAAAGGTGCGGGAGCGAAGGGAGGACCTGGCGGGAGCAGGGGGGGTGGCGGGGTTGCCGGCTGGACGTTTTGGATGCTCGGGACTCCGTCGGGCCCGACGACTCGGACCTCGACGGGCGGACGGAGGAAGATCCCGCGCCGGGTCACGTCGGGGTCGAGGAAGGGGACGACTGGCACGTTGGCCGTCAACGAGCTCATGTACACGCCCCAGGTCAACGCCGGGAACTTGCCGCCGGTCGCACCGCCGGCGAACTTCATCGGGATGTTGGTCGAACCAGCTGCACCCATCCAGATGGCGGTGGCGAGCTGCGGTGTGTAGCCGACGAACCAGACATCGGTGCTCTCATTCGTGGTGCCGGTCTTACCGGCCGCCGGCTGGCCGGTCGAGATCTGAGCCCGACGACCGGTGCCTCCTTGCACGTTGGCCGCCAGAACCTGGGTGATGAGCCGCGCGGTCTGCGGTTGCAGGACGCGTTGCGGGTTGGGTTGGTGCTGATAGATGACCCTGCCGTCGCGGTCTTCGATGCGGTCGACGAAGTAGGGCTCGTTGCGCATGCCGTCGTTGGCGAACGTGGAATAGGCCACAGCCATGTCGAACGGCTTGACCTCGCTCGTGCCCAAGGGCAGTGACACGTTTTCGCGCAATGTGGACGTGATGCCCAACTGCTTGGCCAGCGGGATCACCTTGGCGAGCCCGATGATCTGACCCAGCCGGAGAAACGCGCAGTTCGACGACCGCTTGGTCTGCCCGGTGATCGTGTCGACTCCGGCACTTCCTCCCACGTTGTACAGCGGCGGGTTCCCTGCGACAGGAAACGAGCATCGGCTACCGCTGACCAGATCGCTGGGAACGTAACCGTTGTCGAACAGGGCGGCCAGCACCAGTGCCTTCATGGACGAGCCCGGTTGCTGGGGGGACGTGGCCAGGTTGTACGGGGAGCGGTTGAACCCTGGTCCTGCGACCATCACCCGCACCGCCCCGCTCGAAGGTTCGATCGACACGATGGCCTCGGTACCGAAGTTGGGCTTGCCACTGTTCGGCACCCCTGACTTGGCCTCGATGCCGGGTAATGGAAATGTGCCGTCGCCAGCTGAGCCCGGCACCGTGAGCATCGTCTGATTTCGCGCGCTCACTGCCAGCAACTGGGCGAGAGGATCGAACGTCGTGTGGACGCGGAGGCCGCCTTGGAACACCGCGTGGTATCGCGCTGCAGGGGTGGCGCCGAGACCGAACCGCGGATCCTGCAACAAGCGCTGCTTGACCTCCTCGACGAAGTAGTCATCGACGCGGTGCGGTTGGTGCGATGTCGCCGGCAAGGGCACTCCGCGATAGAGGCTGACCTCCGCTCGGGTGAGATGGTGGGTTGCGATCAGCCGGCGGAAAACGAGGTCACGTCGTTGCAAAGCGACGCTCTGCCGACGGAAGGGGTCGTACTGGTTGGGACTACGGATCAGCGCCGCGAGCAGTGCCCCTTCGGCCCAGTTCAGTGTGCTGACGTCCTTGTTGAAGTAGACCTCGGCCGCCGCCTGTACCCCGTAGGCGCCGTTGCCGAAGTAGACGGTGTTGAGATAGCGCTCCAAGATCTCGTTCTTCGTCATCTGTTTCTCGAGCTCGACGGAGAGGACGGCCTCCCGCACCTTCCGACTGAAGTTCCGCTTGTTGCCCACCAATGCGTTCTTCACGAGTTGCTGAGTGATCGTCGACCCGCCCTGGCTGATCTTGCCCTGATCGAGGTTCGTGCTGGCCGCCCGTGCGATTGACCGCAGGCTGACGCCTTTGTGCTGATAGAAGTGCTCGTCCTCGACTGCGATGATCGACTCGCTGACGGTCCTCGCGACGTTGCGCAGCGGGACCTGGGAGCGGTTCTGGTCCAGATGGAGCGTGGCCAGCAGCCCGCCGTTGCGGTCGTAGATGAGCGAGCGCTCGGCCAACGAGTTGAGGTTGATGCGTTCGTGGTCAGAGCGGTGCGCGCTGGCCAGGCGCTGGGTCTGGGGCGCGATCAGCACGACAGCCCCGGCCAGAATGGCGACGGTCATCGCCATGATCAGCGCGAAACGCACGATCCGCTTGAAGAAGGTGATGACCACTTGCACGACCGGCGCAGGCTACCGCCCGGCAGGGCGCCGGCCGCAGCGCGACGACTGACACCGGGTACCGCCGGCGCCCTGTCGCCGAGCAGCCCCCGTCGGTAAGCTCCGGGCTTCGCACGCGCGCTCCGGCGCATCGACCGTTTGGGGGCGCCCGTGGCGCACGCACGCAGGTTCCGGTTCGGGGTCCAGGTTCATGCTGCTTCGAGCGCCAAGGAATGGGCGGACATGGCGCAGCGGGCGGAAAGCCTCGGCTACAGCACCCTGGTCATGCCTGACCACTTCGGCGAGCAGTTGGCGCCCGTGCCGGCTCTCATGGCGGCTGCGGACGCCACGACCGGACTGCGGATCGGCACGCTCGTGTTCGACAACGATTACAAGCACCCGGTCGTGCTGGCCAAGGAGGTCGCCA
>JBBSGQ010000045.1:0-13731 GCA_038253965.1 Acidimicrobiales bacterium
AAGATCTGCGGTAGCCAGTAGGAGTCGAAGCCGTCGGCCTCGGTCCTGCGAGCGGCCTCGACCATGTCGTCAATCGTGCCGTCGGCCTCTTCGCCGCCGAAGATCCCGATCCGCATGCCTGTTCCCTTCGTTAGATTTCGAGTAGCCACCATAGGTTGCAGGTTTGACGGCGAGTTTGCGCCTCCGGTCCGTCCGGATCACCAGCAGCGCACGCGCCAGAGTGAGGAGGCAGTTACATGAAGGTCCCACTCACCATCCGCGACTTCCTCGACCGCGCCGTCGCCGCCTACGGCGACAGGGTCGCGGTGGTCGACGAGCCCGACCAGGTGGCCCCGTCGTGGGGAGAGGTCACGTTTCGCGATCTGGCCGCCAGGGCACGGGCCCAAGCGGTCGCCCTCGATCGCATGGGGGTGGGCCAAGGGGAGCGGGTGGCCGTGGTGTCGCAGAACGCAGCTCGACTCCTTGCCTCGTTCTGGGGGGTTGGCGCGTTCGGCCGGGTGTTCGTGCCGATCAACTTCCGCCTGCACGCCGATGAGGTCAGCTACATCGTCGAGGATTGCGGCGCGTCCGTGCTGATAGTGGACCCGGAGCTCGAACCGGCGCTGGCCGCAGTCGACTGCAAGAACCGCTTCGTGATCGGCGCCGAGTCCGACGCAGAGCTGTACCCGGGAGACGCGTCGTCGGGTAGCGGGCCGACGGTCGAGCCGGAGCCTTGGGTTCCGGACGAGGATGCCACTGCCACCATCAACTACACGAGCGGCACCACGGCTCGCCCCAAGGGTGTGCAGATGACCCACCGGAACCTGTGGCTCAACGCCACCACCTTCGGCTGGCAGGCCGGCGTGAACGACCGCGACGTGTATCTCCACACCTTGCCGATGTTCCATTGCAACGGATGGGGCATGCCGTTCGCCACATGTGGGATGGGCGTGAACCAGATCGTGTTGCGCAAGGTCGACGGCACCGAGATCCTGCGTCGCGTCGACCGCCACGGCGTCACGTTGCTGTGCGGGGCACCGGCTGTCGTGGCCGCCATCCTCGACGCCGCCGCGTCCTGGGAGGGTGCGATCCCGGGCGCGGGCCGCATCCGCATCGTCGTTGCGGGAGCGCCACCTCCGACCCGCACGATCGAACGGGTCGAGTCCGAGCTCGGTTGGGAGTTCATCCAGATCTATGGCCTCACCGAGACTGCGCCACTGTTGACGATGAACCGGGCACGAGCGGAGTGGGACGGTCTCACCGGCGGCGAACGGGCCAAGAAGCTCGGCCGGGCCGGCGCGCCGGCGCTCGGCATCAGCCTCGACGTGGATCCGCAGGGGGAGGTGTTGGCCCGGGGCAACCACGTGCTGGAGGGCTACTGGGGCAAACCCGAGGCCACAGCCGATGCCCTCGTCGAGGGTTGGTTCCGCACCGGTGACGGCGGCACCATCGACGAGGACGGTTATCTCACGATCTCGGACCGCAAGAAGGACGTGATCATCTCGGGCGGTGAGAACGTGTCGTCCATCGAGGTGGAAGACGCGCTCTTCTCGCACCCCGCGGTGGCCGAGGTGGCGGTCATCGGCGTGCCGCACGAGAAGTGGGGGGAGACGATCGTGGCCCTCGTGGTGGTCGCTCCCGGAGCCGAGGTCACCGAGCAGGAGCTGCGCGACCACTGCAGAACTCGCCTGGCCGGCTTCAAGGTGCCCGGCAGCGTCGAGTTCCGCGACGCGTTGGCCCGCACGGCGACCGGCAAGCTCCAGAAGTTCAAGCTCCGTGCGCCGTACTGGAAGGACCGGCAGCGCCAGGTGAACTGAGGTCATGTCGCGCTGGTCAGCCGTTCGGGGCATCGAGGCTTGTGCTGTCGTCGCCTTGCTGCTCGGCGTGGTGGTGAGCTGCGGCGACGATTCGTCAGCCCCGAGGCAGTCGGCGACCACGATGTCGGCCGCAGCAAAGCGAGCACAGGCCACTGCCGCCGCGGTTGATCAGCGGCAGGCTGACCGTCGGAGGTTGGCACGAGCGTTGGCCGACCAGCGTCATGAGGCGGCGTTGCGCAGGAAAGATCGCCGGCTGTTCGTGATGAGCGACTCGGTGATGCTCGGTGCCAAGTACGACTTGCCCAAGGCCCTCCCCACCTGGAAGGTCAACCTCGACGGCAAGGAGAGCCGGTTCTTCAAGGCCGGACTCGAGGTCCTGCAAGCCCGACGTCGGGAGATCGGGCGCGTCGTCGTGATCCAGATGGGCAACAACTACGGCGGCAGCGCAGCGGTCTTCCGGCTCCAGATCGACGCTGCGATGAACATCCTGAAGGGCGTGCGATGGGTCGTGTTCGTCACCGTGTTCGAATACCGGCGCAAGCAGGCGGAGGTCAACAGCGAGTTGCGCGCCGCGGCGCTTCGTTACCCGAACATCCGAATTGCCGACTGGAACGCCTACGAGCACGCCAATCCGGGCCACACGTCGCGCAACGGCCTGCACCTCAAGCCGTCGGGCGCCGTGCTGATGGCGGGTTTCATCGCGTCGGTCGTGAGCTCGCTGCCGGCCTGAGCGGTCCCGGCGCCCGGCGGCCGGCGAGGTCGGTCCGTTCAAGCCGCTGTCGGCGGCACCAGCGGGCCGCCTCGTGCCGCTCTGCTTGGACGTCGGCAGCGGCTCAGCGGAACAGGTCCACGATCTGCATCAGGTGGGCATCGAGTGTGGGGCCATGGTCGGTGTGGGTTCGACCAAGTCGTACCACGACCACATCGAGGGCGGGCACGCAGAAGATCCGCTGGCCCTCGAATCCGAGGGCGCAGAACGTGCCGAGCTCGTCGTTGCGCGCCCACCAGTGGGCGCCGTGGAAGATGTCCTCGTCGGGAGACAACGGTGTTCGGCCATGGTCGACCCAACCATCGGCGAGCACGCGCCGACCATCCCACAGGCCATCGCGGAGGTAGAGCAGGCCGAAACGGGCGTAGTCGCGCGCTGTCGCGTAGACGAAGGAGGAGGCCACGAACGTGCCCGCCTCGTCGAAGTCTCCCCGTGCGCTGCTCATGCCGACCGGCCCGAACAACTCACTGTCGAGGAACGCTCGCATGCCGACTTCGCCCCCTCCGACCACCTGCTGCACGGCTGCCGCCACCAGGTTCGACGTCCCCGACGAGTACGTGTACGCCTCCGGGCTCCCCGGATCGTTGATCAAGGGAAAGCCGGCGACGAACGCGGCCATGTCATGGCGTCCGGTGCCGTACAGCATCTCCACCACATCGGGCAGCGCGTCTGAGTCGAAGTCGTAGTACTCCTCGATCCACTGCAGGCCGGACCGCATGTGCAAAAGGTCGTCCCACGTGATCGAGCGGCGCGTGTCGTCAGGATCGGGCCAGTACGGCAGCGGCGGAGCCTCGGAAGGATCGACCCGGCCATCCCGTGCGAGAACGCCGACCGCGGCGTGCAGCACGCTCTTGGCCATCGACCAGGAGAGGTGGACGTCGTCGGCAGCGATCGGCCCGGCTGTCCTGCCGTCGAGCGCCTCGAGCTCGGAGACGAACCACGTCCCGTACCGCTCGGCTACGAGCCAACCCCGGTGGACCACGACAAGAGCGTTGGTGTGGCCTAGCTCGGTCGGTGCCGGGTCGACGAACATGTGCTCCACCAGCCCGACCAGCCGGTCGCGATCCAAACCGTCTTGCGGATCGCCCGTCGGCCAGTCATCGGTTGGCCAGGGCATATCGACCGGTTGGGCCGGTAGGGGCAGCAGATCGGTCACCCGCGCACCATACGAGAAAGATTTGGGTCATCGGAGTAACGAATCGGTACTCGAGTGACCCAAATCGGTGGGCAAGAGCGCGATCGGGCCGCCGGTACCATGCGACCCGGGAGAGAGGGAGCGATGCCGGAAGTTGCCGAAGCGGAGGTGCAGGCGTTCGCCCGACGGCTGGCCCTCGCGGCGAGCCCGTCTAGGCTCGCCCGTGCTCGTCAGGCGCTGTCGCCCAACACGCAGGCCTTGGAGTGGGCGACCCGTCGGCCGGACTTCAAGACTCGACTGTTTCGCTTCGTTGACGTCGTGCCCGCCTGCCGCGGCGCACCCGACACCGCAGCCCACCTGGCCGAGTACCTCCAGCACCCTGACACCCCGGCGGTCGTGCGGGCGGGGCTCCGCCTGGCCGGCCACGTGCCCGGTGGGGACCGGGTGGCGGCCGCAGCAGCGACGTTCGGGATCCGTCGGATGGCCCGTCAGTTCATCATCGGCGATCGTATCGACGAGGTGATCGAACGACTGGCTGATCTCTGGGAGGCCGGGTTCGCCAACACCCTAGACCTGCTCGGGGAGAAGACGGTCACGAACGCGGATGCCGACTCATATGCCCGCCGGGTCGCCGACGCCCTCGCCTCCCTCAACGTCGTGGCCGCGACCTGGCCGGCCCGACCGCTGCTCGAGACGGATCCGTGGGGCCGGATCCCGCGCGTCAACATCTCGGTGAAGCCGTCGGCACTGTCAGCAAAGGTCACCAACGTGACGATGCAGGCCGGTGTGACGCAAGCTGTCGACCGCCTCGAGCCCATCCTCGAGGCAGCCAAACGGGCCGGCGCCACGATCCACCTGGATGCCGAGCACGACGAGACCAAAGACGTCACCCACGCGCTCCTTCGCGAAGTCGGTAGGCGCTTCCCCGACGGGCCGAACCTGGGTTGTGTGATCCAGGCCTATCGGCACGACGCCGGCGACGACCTCGCCGAGGTGATCCGGTGGTCAGCCGAGACCCTTGCCTCACCGCTGCAGGTCCGGTTGGTGAAGGGCGCGTACTGGGACGCCGAGACGATCGCGGCGCGAGCCAGCGGGTGGCAGAACCCGCTGTTCGAGGTGAAGACGCACTCCGACGCCAACTACGAACGCTGCGCCCAGGAGATGGTCGCAGCCGCAGGCGACATCCGGCCGGCGTTTGCCAGCCACAACATCCGCAGCCTTGCGTTCGCGGTGACGGCGGCGCGTGTGGCCGGGCTGCAGGACCACGCGTTCGAGGTGCAGGTGCTGTACGGCATGGCCCAGTCGCTCCACGACGCCGTGCGCGACCTCGGTCTTCGAACCCGGGTCTACGCGCCGATGGGAGACCTCATCCCCGGCATGGCCTATCTGGTACGCCGCCTGCTCGAGAACACCGCCAACGAGTCCTTCGTTCGTCAACGGCTCACCGGTGCGGCATCGATCAGTCAAGTGATCGGCGCCCCGGCCAACGCCGCGGTCGATGGCCTCGATAGCTCGTCCGCTGCGCGCAACCAGCTGTCAGTCGATCTCGAGGGGAGACCTGTGCCGCGACCGGCCAAGTCATCGAGCGTTACCGCATCGTTCCGAAACGAACCGGTCGCCGAGCTCCGACGTGAGCCGGTTCGAGCTCGGTTGGCTGGCGCACTGGCCAACGTCGACGCGTCACTCGGGTTCCGCGCGCCCCTCTTGATCGGCGGCGAAGAGGTCTGGACGACCGACGAGGAACAGTCGAACGACCCGGGCAAGCTCGACCGAATGGTGTGCCGCTCGGCGCTGGCCGGCGCCGAACACGTCGACCGGGCGGTCGCCACCGCCGTCGGCGCGACCTTCGACTGGGGACGGCGCTCAGTGCACGAGCGGGCTGCGGTACTGCTCCGGACGGCGGACCTGATGCGGCGCCGCCGAGACGAGCTGGCGGCGCTCATCGTCTTCGAGGCCGGCAAACCGCTCGCTGAAGCTGACGCTGACGTGTGTGAGGCCATCGACTTCCTCACGTACTACGCCCGGTCAGCTGTGGAGATGGAGGTAAGTGAGCTCGCTCAGGTCCCAGGCGAGCACAACGAGCTGCGGCAGCGGCCGCGCGGCGCCGGCGCGGTGATCGCGCCTTGGAACTTTCCCCTGGCCATCCCGGTGGGGATGGTGGCCGGTGCGCTGGCCACCGGGAACACCGTGGTGTTCAAGCCGGCCGAGCAGACGCCGGGGATCGGGTTACGCATGGTGCAGACGCTGCACGAAGCGGGTGTCCCGGTCGACGCACTGACGTTCCTTCCAGGCATCGGCGAAGATGTCGGGCCGCGCCTGGTCGAGCATCCTGACATCTCCTTCGTGGCGTTCACCGGCTCACGAGCCGTCGGCCTCGACATAGTCGAGCGAGCGGCGCCGGTACGCCCGGGCCAACGCCTGGTCAAGCAGGTCATCGCCGAGATGGGTGGGAAGAACCCCGTGATCGTCGACACGGATGCAGATCTCGACGTCGCAGTGCCGGCCATCGTCAAGAGCGCGTTCGGCTATGCCGGTCAGAAGTGCTCGGCCGCGTCACGGGTTCTGGTCGTCGGGCCGGTGTTCGACCAACTGATCGAACAACTGTGCGGAGCCATCGAGCTGGTCACCATCGACCACCCGTCGAACCCGGCCGCCGATCTCGGACCGTTGATCGACGAGGACGCGTACAAGCGTCTGCACCGCTACCGGGAGATGGCGTCCACCGTCGGCCAGGTGGTCGCCCACCGCGACGACGTCCCCGACAACGGTTGGTATGTCGGACCGACGCTCGCCGTCGTAGACGATCCGCAGGCCCGCATCGCCACCGAGGAGATCTTCGGCCCCTTGTTGACGGCGATGTCGGTGCCCGACTTCGACACGGCCGTCGAGGTCGCAAACCGCTCCGACTACGCCCTCACTGCCGCCGTGTTCACCCGCACTCCCAGCCACATCGAGGACGCGGCCCGCCGGATCGATGCCGGGAACCTCTATGTGAATCGCGGCACTACGGGGGCGATGGTGGGCCGCCAGCCGTTCGGCGGCTTCAAGCTGTCCGGCACCGGCGCAAAAGCGGGCGGCCCCGGGTACCTCGCGCAGTTCACGACGACAGTTGTGGTCACCGAGAACACGCAACGGCAGGGCTTCGCTCCCGATCTCTAGTTCGTCGAGGAACGAGAGGTCCCTCGACGAGTTGTTCGCCGCCGCCTCCACGCAAACGATGGAGGGAATGGCTGCGCGCTCTGGCACGCTTTGGTGTGCTCCAGGTGCGTGATGTGCGAGTCGAGGTCGGCGGTGTCGTCCTCGTCGATGGTGTCTCGTTCACCGTGCGCACCCGGGACAAGGTCGGCCTCGTCGGACGCAACGGCGCAGGCAAGACGAGCCTGCTCAAGGTGCTCGGCGGCGCAACAGACCCGGCTCGTGGCGTCGTGCACCGCAGCGGAGGTCTCGGCTACCTACCCCAGGACCCGCGCCTCGACTGGGTGCCCGATGACGTCACCGGTTTGAACCACGTCCTGTCAGGTCGCGGCTTCGACGAGGCGGTCGACCGGATCGAGAAGCTCCGTCTGCGCATCGAGGAAGAGCCTTCGGAGCGCAACATCGAACGGTTCAGCCGGGCCGAGGAGCGCTTCCGGATGGACGGCGGCTATGCCGCAGAGTCCGAGGTTCGTCGCCTGGCGGCCGGGCTCGGCCTCCCTGACGACCGGCTCGATCTGTCGATCGGGGTGCTCTCGGGCGGTGAGCGACGTCGTGTGGAGCTCGTCCGCATCCTGTTCGCCGGCTCCGACGTACTTCTCCTCGACGAACCGACGAACCACCTCGACACGGATGCCAGGGAGTGGATGCTCGACTTCCTGCGGTCCTACCAGGGGGCCCTCCTGGTGATCAGCCACGACCTCGACCTTCTCGACGAAGCGATCACGCGGGTGATCCATCTAGATCGTGGAGCAGACGCCGAGCTCGGCACCATGCACGAGTACAAGGGGACCTACTCGCAGTATCTCCGCCAGCGAGACCTGGACGAGGCCCGCCAGACGAAACAAGCTGCGGCGCAGGTCAAGGAAGTCGATCGCCTCCAGACCCTCGTCGACCGGTTCGGCGCCAAGGCGAGCAAGGCCGCAATGGCGCACAGCCTCGAGAAGCGCATCGCCAGGATCCAGGCCGAGGGCGTGACCGGCCCTGCAGCCCGGCGCTCGATGCGTCTGCGGTTGCCCGAACCACCACACGCCGGACGCACGGTCCTAGAGGTCGAAGACCTCGCCAAGTCCTATGCCACGCTCGACGTCTTCGAGCACCTCCAGTTCGACATCGGCCGTGGCGACCGGATGCTCGTGATGGGACTCAACGGTGCTGGCAAGACCAGCCTGCTACGGATACTGGCCGGGGTGGCTCAGCCAACAGCAGGATCAGCCCGGTGGGGCTTCGGTGCCTCAGCGGGTTACTACGCCCAGGAGCACGAGGGGATCCAGGCTGGGGTCACGTTGATCGAGCACATGCGCCGCTCGTCGAGCGGTCTCGGTGACAAGGATCTTCGCTCGTTGCTCGGCATGTTCGGCTTGGTCGGCGAGAAGGTCTTCCAGGACGCAGTGACCTTGTCAGGTGGTGAGAAGACCAAGCTTGCCCTCGCTCAGCTCGTCGCCGGTCGCCACAACGTGCTGCTGCTCGACGAGCCGACCAACAACCTCGACCCGGGCGCGCGCGAAGCAGTCGCAGAGGCGCTGAGCAACTGGCCGGGCACGCTGCTGCTCGTCAGCCACGACGCCGACTTCGTGCGGCGCCTCGCGCCCGATCGCGTGCTGCTCATGCCTGACGGTGATGTCGACCATTGGAGCGATGATTTCCTGGAGCTCGTCGAGCTGGCGTAACCAGCCGAGCTGCGGACAAGCTCGAGGCGTGGATGTCTGCGACGAGCCCCTCGCCGAGAACGAGATCGGAGCCCAGCTGGCCGTCGGGCGGGACAACACGATCTTCGCAGTGGGCGAAGACCGCGTGCTGCGTCGCGCACCCGACCGACGCTCGTTCGAGGCCGAGGCCCGCGCCATGGAGCAGATGGCGGCCGCTGGATACCCGGTGCCACGGGTGCATCGCGTCGGTCCCGGCGAGATGCTGCTCGAACGCGTCCCCGGACCGACAATGCTCGACGATCTCCGCCGGCGCCCCTGGCGGATGCCAGCCCACGCCCGACTCCTGGCCGACCTTCATCATCGGTTGCACCAGATCCCCGCACCGGCCAACCTGCCGGCCGGTCCGGTGCCCGGCCACGCGGTGATTCACCTGGACCTGCATCCCCAGAACGTGATCCTGTCGCCGTCGGGGCCTGTGGTCATCGACTGGACCAACGTGGCCCGAGGACCCGGGGCAGCTGATGTGGCCATGACCTGGATCATCCTGGCCGTGTCCGAAGTCGATGACCCCGGCGCACTGCGTCTCGTCCTAGCGCAGTTTCGGCGCCGTCTCGTCGAGCGGTTCCTGGTGGCGGCCGGTCGCGACGAGGCGCGCGCCGTCCTCCAGGCCATGGCGGCCTACCGATCGAAGGACCGCAACGTCCGACCTGGCGAACTGGTCGCTCTCGAGCGGCTCGTTCGTGATGAGCAGCTCTAGCGCGCGCCCCAGTCGCCACGTTTTGATGTCATGTCGCCCAATCGGGTCGGCTTGCTCTCGTCGGGCAAGGATGGCGGGATGAGCGACGACGACTTCCGGATCGAACACGACTCGATGGGTGAGGTTCGGGTACCCTCTTCGGCGAAGTGGGCGGCCCAGACGCAGCGGGCGGTCGAGAACTTCCCGATCTCGGGCCGGTCCATCGACCGCCGGCTCATCCGTGCGCTGGCCCTCATCAAGGCCGAGGCTGCCCCTGTCAACGGACGACTCAAAGACGTGCCACAGGTGGACAAGCGGTTGGCCACTGCGATCCGCGATGCCGCCCTCGGCGTGGCCGCCGGCCGCTGGGACGCGGAGTTTCCGATCGATGTGTTCCAAACCGGCTCGGGCACGTCATCGAACATGAATGCCAACGAGGTCATTGCCCGGCTGGCGTCCGAACAGCTCGACGAGCCCGGGGCTGTCCATCCCAACGATCATGTCAACGCGTCACAGTCCTCGAACGACGTCTTCCCGAGTGCCATCCACGTGGCCACCGCCGAGGCGATCGTCGCCGACCTCATACCAGCCGTCGAGCATCTCGAGCGTGCGCTGCGCCGCAAGGCAAGGCAGTTCAAGTCGGTGGTCAAGTCCGGACGAACCCACCTCATGGACGCGACGCCCGTCACGCTCGGTCAGGAGTTCGGTGGATACGCAGCCCAACTGGCCGAGGGTGTCGAGCGGGTGCAGGACACCCTGCCGCGCGTCGGCCGGCTCCCGCTCGGCGGTACTGCAGTGGGCACCGGCATCAACGCGCCGAAGACGTTCGCCAGGTCAGTCATAAAGGCGCTGGCCGAGCGCACCGGTCTGCCGTTGACCGAGGCACCCGATCACTTCGCGGCCCAGGGCGCCCGCGATGCGCTCGTGGAGGCCTCGGGTCAGGTGCGAACGCTCGCAGTCAGCCTCATGAAGATCGCCAACGACATTCGCTGGATGGGCTCAGGCCCGCGCACGGGCCTCAGCGAGATCCGCCTACCCGACCTGCAGCCTGGATCGTCGATCATGCCGGGCAAGGTCAACCCAGTGATGGCGGAGGCCACCACCCAGGTCGCAGCACAGGTCATCGGCAACGACGCCGCCATCGCGTTCAGCGGCTCGCAGGGAAACTTCGAGCTCAACGTCTTCCTTCCAGTGATCGCCCGCAACCTGCTGGAATCGGTCGACCTGCTGGCCAAAGTGTGCCGGCTGTTCGCGGACCGCTGCGTCGACGGCATCGAGGCCGACGAGGAGCGTTGCCGGGCCTACGCCGAGTCGAGCCCGTCCATCAGCACGTCACTCACGCCCTACATCGGTTACGAGAAGGTCGCCGAGATCCTCAAGGCCAGCCTGAAGACAGGGCGGTCGATCCGCGAGCTGGTCAAGGAGCAGGGGCTGATGTCCGACGCGGAGCTGAGCCGCGCCCTTGACGTCCTCAGCCTGACCAAGGGCGGGATCACCTAGCGCTGCCTCCGGCATCCTTTGCACGCTCGACGCGGACGCTCGATCAAGGTCCGGCCGCTTCTCGTGGCGCACCTGAGGTGCACGGTTCCTGTTCCGTCGAAGCAGGTCCTCGCCTCGCTGCGGCACTCCGACGGCGTTGACGCAGTTCGCTCGCGAGCAGCGCAGTCGTTCATCGTCGCGGCATTAGCGGGCGGTTCGATCGCTTGCGTTGCCGAACCTTGCGCTCTGGCGCAATCGGTAAGGTGCGCGACGTGGCGGAGCTGAGCGACGCTGACCAGGTCCGTGTGGACCCGTCCAACGCAGACGTCACGGCGGACAAGACGTGGTTTCACCGGCACCTGGTTCACATCGCCCTCGCCTTGGCGCTCCTGCCGCTCGTGGTTTCGGCGATCACGCTGGTGGTCGACGTCGGGAACTCGTATCTGCCCACCTCCGATCGCGCGCTCACGGAGCTGCACGTCCGCGACGTCGGTCACCACGCAGTGCTCGTCGGCCTCTACTCCCGAGCCGACTGGAGCCACCCGGGTCCGATCCAGTTCTACCTCCTCGCTCCGATCTATTGGGTGACGGGCGGTGCCTCCATCGCCATGAACCTCGGCTCTCTGCTCATCAACGGTGCGGCGATCGCCGGTATGGCGTTGATCGCCCGACGCCGCGGTGGCACACGGTTGATGCTGTGCACGCTGATCGGGTGCGGTCTGCTCACACGCACGCTCAGTGCGGAGTTCATCCGCGATCCCTGGAACAACTTCATCACCGTGCTGCCCTTCGGCTTGATGGTCTTCCTCGCGTGGACCCTTGCGTGCGGTGACACCTGGGCCCTCCCGGTGGCCGCTCTCGTTGCGTCGTTCCTGGCCGAAACCCATGTCGGGTTCGTCGCACTGGCCTTACCGCTGCTGGCGTGGGGCCTGGCGTGGCTGATGATCCTTCGTTGGCGATCGGGCGACCATCGAACGAGTCGGTCGGAGCTGATCCGATCGGGCCTGTGCTCTGTTGCCTTGCTAGCCCTGGTCTGGCTACCGACCCTTGTCGACGTCGTGGTCCACGGGCCGAGCAACGCAACGAAGATCGTTCGGTGGTTCCGCCAGGCGGAAGGCGGAACGCACACGCTGGCTCAGGGCTGGAGGATCATCAGCGGCCAGTTTGCGCTCCGGCCGGAGTGGATGACCCGCCCACGGGCTCCGTTCTTCCTGACCGGCGAGCCGATCTACGTGGCCAGGGCTTCGACACCGTGGTTCCTACTCCTCCTCGTGCCCGCCGCATGGGTGCTCTGGCGCCGTCATCGTGGAGACGGTTGGAGGCTGGTGTTGACGCTCGGGATCGCGATGGCCCTCGGCATCTTGGCAGTTGCCCGCACCGTGGGGCCCGCGTTCGACTATCGGTTGCGATGGACATGGGTGCTGGCCATGGTGGGGTTCGTCGTCATCGCCTGGGCAGGGTGGCTCGAGGTTGCGGACCGCTGGCCGAAGGCGGGCGGCAGGTGGCTCACTGGCGTGACCGTGACCGTCTTGCTCGTACTCAGCGCGGCGAACGTGGTCAGTGGACTGCGTGCCGGCACGCCAGAGGCGGAGGACAGCGCGACGCTCGGCGAGTTGACGCCTGCTGTCCTGCGCGCCGTGGGTCGAGGTCCCGGCGACGTGGTCCTAACCGATAGCGCGACCGGATCACCGTTCACAAGAGGTCTCGTGCTCCAGCTCGAGCGTCATGGTATCGAGGCACGTGTTCCGCCTGTTCGCGCCGAGCTCTTCGGCGCGAACCGGGTACACCGCAAGGGTCACATCCGAGCGCGGCTCGTGGTGGCGGCGAACGCCGAGGTGGCCGCCGCCGTGAAGCAACCGCGCCTCCGACTCCTCGCCCGCTCGGACTCGATCTCGGTGCAGAAGCAGGCAGAGGTCGCGGCACGACTGGCCGCGCTCGACGCCGAACGGAAGGCCGGTCGCCTGACCACGGCTGGGTATCTCTTCGGTATTGGCGGCGCGCAGCGCTTGCTGCGGCCACGCGGCCTCTCCGGCGTCTATGCGGTTGCCGTGTTCCTGGACGAGAGCGGTGACCGCTGACGCAGCACCTCAGCCTCTGGCGGGGGAGCCCTCGAACGGACCCGGATCGCCGGCCTCAGGGATGTTGGGATGGCTCCAGCTCATGGATCGGCCGAGCTGCTCGGCGACGTCAGCCCACTCCTCGGGTGTCCAACCTTCGGCCACGCCGAGCACGGCGAGATCCTGACGTATGTGCACCAGCGCCGGTAGGCGGCGCAGATCGAGAGCCGACACCAAGTCGCGATTGGGGTCGACGAAGGTGAGCAGGTCGCGAGCCCAGGGGCCGAGGAAGCGCCGGGCGTCGCGCTCATCGGCGGTGACGACCCACCCGACGCGGCAGTCCGCCTCACGGAAGTTCATCAGGACGCGACCCGCGGTCTCGAGCAACCAGGCGCTCTCAGCGGTGTACGGGTCGATGACCACGACGGCGAGCTGAAACGTCGTGAGCCACTCCGCGATGGTTCGGGCTTCTCCGCCGAGAGCAGTGAGCTTCACCTCTCCCGACACCTGCTGCGCCACGGCGGGAGAAGGTAGCCGAGCGCTGTTCGCACCCGCAGATCCCGCGATGCCGATTCGGGCGGCCACCGGTGGTTACATTCGCGACGACCCGACTCGCCGGAGGTCCCCATGCTCGTTGCCGCGATCGATGATTTCGGTTATCGCCTCTTCCTCCTGCTGCACATCTTGTCCATCATCGTGGCGTTCGCTCCCGGATTCGTCTGGCCGATCGCCGCCATGCAGCTCCGAAAGCAGGGTCAGCCGCTCGGTTCGACGATGTCGAAGATCCAAGCGAGCAACACCCTTCGCATCCACGGTCCCGCCATCGTGGCCGCTGGCGTGTTCGGCTTCGCGCTGATCGGGCTGAGCGACAAGGTGGTGAAGTTCAGCCAGAGCTGGATCTCGATAGCCATGGTGCTG
>JBBSGQ010000046.1:0-13621 GCA_038253965.1 Acidimicrobiales bacterium
CCGGCCGACGGCACCTCGACGCCCGGCAGCGTTCCTCCGCCGGTCACCGACGCGGTGTGCACGGCCAGGCCCACCCCGAGTGCCTCGGCCCGTCGCTCGAGCTCTGCGACCGGCACGGTCGCCATGCGCCAGAACGGCAGGTGGTGAGCCGTTCGCTTGAGATAGGACAACGCCACATCCTGCAAGGCACCGAGGACGAGCGCGCCCGGGCGCAACGCACGGGCCAATGGATGTCGTGCGCACTGCGCAACGAGATCGGCGCGCCCGGCGATGACTCCGGCCTGCGGGCCACCGAGCAGCTTGTCGCCCGAGAACACCACGAGGTCTGCACCGGCGGCGAGGGTCTGCCGAGCCGCCGGCTCGTCCCGCAACCAGGCTGGCGGACCGTTGGGCAGCCAGGGACATGCCGAGTCGAGCAGGCCCGATCCGAGGTCGACCACCAACGGTCGGGGCGGCTCCCCGAGGCTGGCCAGATCTTCGACGCCGGCCTCGCCCGTGAAGCCTTCGATGCGGTAGTTCGACTTGTGCACCTTGAGGATCAGGGCGACGTCGGCAGTCGGATCGCCGAGCGCTCGTTCGTAGTCGTCGCGGTGGGTCCGGTTGGTGGTCCCGACCTCAACGAGTCGGGCGCCTGATTCGGCCATCACCTCGGGCACTCGGAACCCTCCCCCGATCTCGACGAGCTCGCCTCGACTCACGATCACGCCGCGGTCGCGGGCCAATGCGGCGAGCACCAGCAGCACTGCGGCCGCTCCGTTGTTGACGACGAGCCCCGCGTCGGCGCCGCAAGCTCGGGCCATCAGCGTCGCGGCGTGGGCCGAGCGCGATCCGCGCTCGCCGCTCAGGAGGTCGAGCTCGAGGTTCGAGTAGGTCGCCCCCTGCAGGTGCGCGAGGGGAGCGCGGCCGAGGTTCGTGTGCAGCAGGACGCCGGTGGCGTTGATCGTCGGCTGCAGGAGCGTGCGCGCTATGGCTACGGCTTCGCCACGCGCCCGGTCCGGGTCGCCGGCGGCGATCGCTCTTCGGGCGGCGTCGACCAACAGCGGATGGGGCAACCCGCAGTCGACCAGCGAACGCGCCAGAGCGTCGACCGACGGCGGGCGACAGGGCTGCGCTGGGTCGTCGGTCACGGCGTCGAGTGTACGAGCGCGTTCTCGACGCAAATAGCGGGGCCGGGGTGCGGCTATTGCGTCGAGTTCGTGGTGGGGCGGGCGCCGGTGTTCGCTGCGCTGGCCGACCCGACCCGACGGGCCGTGTTGCATGCAGTGGCTGTCGCGGCCGCAGGGGTCCGCCACCGCCACCGAGCTGGCCAGCCACCTACCGGTCACTCGCCAGGCAGTGGTGAAGCATCTGCACGCGCTGGCCGACGCCGGACTCGTCGCAGCAGAGCGGCGTGGACGCGAGCAGCGTTGCCGGGTCACGCCGGAGCCGATCAGCGGCGCGGTGGCGTGGATGGCCGAGGTCGGCGCAGCGTGGGAGGCACGCCTGGCCCGCCTCGAACAACGGCTGGCCGACAGGTCATGACCCAGGTGTGGCGTGCCCGATAGGCACCGACCGTTCGGCCGGTAGCCTGCTCGCATGCTGCTGGTGCTCGGCGTGCTGTTCGTGGTGGTGCCGATCGTCGAGATCTACTTCATCATCCAGGTGACCCATGTCATCGGCGGCTGGGAGACGCTCGGCCTGCTGATCGTCGAGAGCCTCCTCGGAGCCTGGCTCATGAAGCGGCAGGGCATCGGTGTGCTCAACCGGATTGGCCAGGCGATCGACCAGCACCGGGCGCCCGGCAAGGAGCTGATCGACGGGTTCCTGATCCTGCTCGCCGGAGTCCTCATGCTGACGCCGGGGTTCGTCACCGACGTGCTCGGGTTCCTGCTGCTGCTCCCGCCGACGAGGGCGTTCGTGCGGCGCGTGCTGGTTGCCCGGTTCAAACAGGGACGCTACGGACGGATGTTCACGATGGTCAGTGGCCCCGGCCGTACGACGTCCACTCGTTTCGTGGGATCTTTCCCGGCTGGGGACGTGCAGGACGTCCACGGCCACGACGCGCAGGAGCACGGTCCGGGCCAACCGGACGAGGCAACCGGTCAAGACCATCCCGAGCTGGGCGGATGACTGACGTCGTCCTCCGGGATGCTGCCACCGTCCTCCTTCTGCGTGACGGGCCGAGCGGACTCGAGGTGTTCATGGTTCGCCGCAACCTCAACTCCGATTTCGTCGGCGGCGCCTACGTGTTCCCGGGAGGCGCGGTCGACCCGGCCGACCGTCATGCCGACCTGGAAGCGATCTGTGAGGGACGGACCGATGCCGAGGCGAGCCGACGACTCGGCATCGCCGTGGGAGGTCTGGCGTACTGGGTGGCGGCCATCCGCGAGAGCTTCGAGGAGGCCGGTGTGCTCCTCGCCTACGGGCCGGATGGGTCGATCGTGCACCTCGACGATCCGGCTCACGTGGCCCGCTGGGCCGAGCATCGATGTCAGGTGGATGAAGGGCAACGGCGGCTGATCGAGGTGTGCGCTGACGAGGGCCTGCGGCTCGCGGTCGACGGGATGCACTACTTCGGCCACTGGATCACGCCCGAGGGAGCCCCTCGCCGCTACGACACCCGTTTCTTCCTGGCCGCTGAGCCGCCCGGGCAGACACCTCTCCATGACGACCATGAGGTCATCGCCCATGTGTGGGTCCGTCCCGCGGACGCCCTTGAGCAGCACACCGACGGTGAGTTCACGATGATGCCGCCGACCGTGGCCAGCCTTCGGGCAGTCGCCCGCTTCGCCACGGCAGACGAGGCGCTCGCAGCAGCCACCGAGATCACAGACGTGCCGGCGATCCTGCCCCGTATCATCGCCATCGACGGGGGAATGCGGATCGCGTTGCCGGGCGATGCGGGCTACGACAGCGGCACGCTCATCAGCGATGCCGGCCAGGTCGACTGGAAGAGGTTCCGTACCGATGGCACCACCGGGTTCGGTCGGGAGGCCACAGCATGATGCAGGGTTTCGCGTGAACGATCGGGCCGGAGCTCGCGCCAAGGATCGAACCGACGCCGGGGCTGATGTACCCCCGGGGCCGAAGCCGCTGGTGCCGGAGGTGGCATCCGCCTTGAGCCCCTTGGTGCGGCGCATCGTCTGCAACAACCCAGGGATGATGACCGGCCCCGGGACCAACACCTACCTGGTCGGCGTGGACGAGATAGTCGTGGTCGATCCCGGACCCGACGACGCCACGCACCTCGACGCAATCGCCGGTTGCGGCGGCGATGCCATCCGGTGGATCGTCTGCACCCACACCCATCCGGATCACTCGCCCGGGGCCGCGGGTCTCAAGGCACGCACGGGCGCGGAGGTTCTGGCGTTCGACGCGCGCGACGACCTGGTGATCGACAGGTCGCTGGCTGACGGTGAGGGCATCGAGGCCACCGAGTTCCGACTGACTGCCGTTCATACGCCCGGACATGCCTCGAACCACCTGTGCTTCGAGTTGGAGGAGGAGCGGTTGCTCTTCTCAGGCGACCACATAATGGGTGAGTCGACTGTGGTCATCAACCCGCCGGACGGCGACATGGCTGCGTACCTGGCGTCGCTCGAACGGTTGCGGGCGCGCCGCCCGCCCCTTCGCGCCATCGCCCCTGGCCACGGGCACCTGATCGACCGCCCGGCCGCGAAGATCGATGAGTACCTGTCCCATCGCCGGAAGCGGGAGGTCCAGGTGGTCGATGCCCTGCGGTCTGCGGGGGCGGCCGGAGCTGACACCGAGGCCCTGGTCGCCGCCATCTACACCGACGTTCCCGAGTTCCTGCACCCGGTCGCCCGCCGTTCGGTATGGGCTCATCTCCGCAAGTTGGGCGCCGAGGGCGACGTGACGACCGCAGACCCCGACGATCCCGACGCCACCTGGGTCGCCGCCTGAGGTCTAGCGCGAGTCGCCGCCTGACCGAGCTGATCGGGCAGGCACTACCATCCGCGCTGCAGGGACACTGAGCCGACTTCCAAGGGGACCGGGCACATGGCCGACCATCAGCTCTTCATCGACGGCGAGTATCGGGACGCCGCCTCCGGCGAGACGTTCGCCACCCACGACCCGGCCACCGGCGAGAAGATCGCCGACGTCGCCAAGGCCGGCAAGGCGGATGCGGTGGCAGCCATCACCGCGGCTCGCAAAGCGTTCGACGAGGGACCGTGGTCGCGCACCAGCGGCAAGGAACGGGCCGAGAAGCTGAACAAGATCGCGGAGCTGCTTGGGGCCAAGGCCGAGAAGTTCGCCGAGATGGAAGCACGGGATGGCGGCGGCACGATCAAGAAGGCCACCTTCGCCGATGTGCCGGGCGCGCAGGGCGCGTTCCAGTGGTTCGCCCGCATGGCCGAGGAGCAGCCGGAGATCGTCGATCTGCCGGGAACTGCGTTCCCACCGTCGGAGAACTACGTCAAGTACGAACCGCACGGCGTGTGCACCGGGGTCATCCCGTGGAACTTTCCGCTGATCATGGCTGCGTGGAAGATCGCGCCGGCAATCGCCGCGGGCAACACGTCGGTGATCAAACCGGCATCGTTCACGTCGGTCACCGCGCTCATGCTCGGTGAGATCATGCAGGAAGCGGACCTGCCGCCCGGCGTTGTGAACATCATCTCCGGCCCGGGAGGCACAGTCGGCGAGGAGCTCGCCGCCAACCCGATGGTCGACAAGACCGCGTTCACCGGCTCGACCGAGGTCGGCCGGCGGATCATGCAATTGGCATCCGGCACCGTGAAGCCGGTGACCCTCGAGCTCGGAGGCAAGTCGGCCAACATCGTGCTCGATGACGCAGACCTCGACATCGCTGCCGCTGCGGTGCTGTGGGGCACGTTCTTCCACGGCGGTCAGGTCTGCGAGTCCGGTACCCGCGCCCTGGTGCACCGCGCGATCTACGACGAGTTCGTGTCCCTGCTGGCCGACCGCACCGGCAAGATCGTGATCGGCAACCAGCTGGACTTCAACACCGACATCGGCCCCCTCGTGTCGCGCAGCCAGGTCGAAACCGTGGAACGCTACGTGGCCCTCGGACGCGAAGAGGTCGGCGAGCCGCTGGTCGGCGGTTCCCGGCCCGACGACCTGGCCGAAGGCCTCGATGCGGCTGCGTTCTACAGGCCGACGATCTTCGTCGACGTCGACAACAAGTCGAAGATCGCTCAAGAGGAGATCTTCGGCCCTGTCCTGTCGGTCATCCCCTTCGAGACCGACGACGAGGCCGTGGCCATCGCCAACGACTCGATCTACGGGCTGGCTGGCGGTGTGCAATCCGCCGATCTCGATCGGGCCAAGGACATCGCCGGCCGCATGAGGACCGGAACCGTCTGGATCAACGACTACCACCTGATCAGCCCGGAGCGTCCGTTCGGCGGCTACAAGCAGTCAGGCATAGGACGCGAGCTCAGCACCCAGGGCTACAACGCGTACCGCCAGATCAAGCATGTCCACATCAATCCCGGCGGCTCCCGAGACAACTACATGCACTTCTCTGCGCTGAGCTCGAACATCTGAGCTCGAAACTCTGAGGTGCACTCAGCTGGCTTGGAGCGTGAGCACGCCTCTGCGCTGGCGCGGGATCCATTGCGCCGAGCGCCGATACGCTCAGACCATGCGCATCACCGCAACTGAGCGGGCTTCGGCCGTCGTCGAGCGGGCGAAGCACAGCCGTGCCGGCAGGCTCACGATCACCATCGGCACCGGATGTTGTGAGTCAACGGCCCCATTTCTGTATGAGGACTTCTGGCCGGGCCCGGATCAGGCGGAGGTGGGAAGCGTCTCAGGGGTCACCGTCTTCGCTCCGGATCACCTGCGCCGGATGTACCCCGACGCACAGAGGGTCGTCATCGACGTGACCGACGAGCTGGCCGAGTCCCTGTCGATCGAGACCGAGTTCGGTTGTCGCCTCGTGCTGCGCGGCGCCGATTTCGACAGCGCCGCCGAGCCGCAACGTTGTCCGGCGCCAGGTGCGCCGCTCGACCGCCGGGTGACAGGTGAGCTCCCTCCGGAGCTGTCCCGCATCCGGATGCGCTGAAGGTCTCGCAGGGACTGACCGAAGCTGCTCGTGACCACCGAGGTTCCTCAGCAATCGTCCATCGACGTGCGGCAGTGGCCACCGCCACCGCCCGGGTGGCCGGTCACCGCGCCGACAAGGCGCCGGCCGGGTCGTCATTCGCTGGGCGCCACCCGCCAGCCTGATCCGTCCGTCACTGGGATCTTGCGCGCTCGCGGCGTCCGCAAGGTGTATCGCTCGGGTCCGCACGACGTGGAGGTGCTCAAAGGCATCGACCTCGATGTCGATGCCGGCGAGCTGGTGATGGTGATGGGCCCCTCGGGCAACGGCAAGACGACGATGCTCAACTGCCTTTCGGGTCTCGACGAGATCGACGCCGGCACCGTCTACGTCGACGGTGATGAGATCCACACCATGCCCGATGCGATGCGGACCGCGCAGCGAGCGCGGCGCATGGGCTTCATCTTCCAGAGCTTCAACCTGATCCCGGTGTTCACCGCAGAGGAGAACGTCGAGCTTCCGTTGCTGGTCACCGGCGTGAAGGGCGCTGAGGCAAGATCGCGCTCTCGCGCCATGCTCGAGCGCGTCGGTCTCGCTTCTCGCGCCATGCATCGGCCGAACGAGCTTTCAGGGGGCGAGCAGCAACGGGTCGCCGTCGCCAGGGCGTTGGTGGCCGAGCCGGCGATCATCTGGGCCGACGAACCGACCGGCAACCTCGACAGCCACACGGCGGCCGGCGTGATCGATCTCCTGGAGCAGGTCCATACGTCAGGACAGACCCTGGTGGTGATCACCCATGACCGGGCGATCGGCGCCAGGGGCCAACGGCTCGTCCAGATACTCGACGGGCGCGTCACCTACGACGGGACACCGGCGGGCCACCTCGACACCTTGGATGCGCCGGGCTCCGCCACCCGTGAGCGAGGCCTGTGAGGTGGTGCTCTGGGTCGTGATGGCCGCGGCCCTCGTGCTTCCTGCGAGCGACTTCGTTCGTCACGCCAGTTTTCGCCGGCTCGCTCTGCGCAACATCGGTCGCCGTAAGGTTGAGGCGCTGCTGATTGTCGGCGGCTCGCTCATGGGGACAGCGATCATCACCGCGTCATTCGTCGTCGGCGACACGTTCAACTCCTCCATCCGCGACGGCGCTCGCACGCAGCTCGGACCGATCGACGAACGGGTGGTGGTAGCCGACCCTCTCGGACTGCCAGCGACCGAGGTGAGCTTGCGCGACCCGAAACTGCCTGATGTCGACGGACTGCTGACAGTGACATGGACCGACGTCGCCGTCGCGTCGATCCACGCCGACCGGCGGGCAGAACCGAACCTGCGGATGGCTGAGTACGACTTCCCGGCGGCGCGTCGGTTCGGCGGTGATGTCGCGTCCACCGGTTTCGGAGACGCCGGCCCGACGCCCGTCGGCCTCGACGCGGTCCTCAACGCTGATCTGGCGGACAAGATCGGCGTTGCCGCGGGTGACCGGGTGGACGCCTTTGCCTACGGAAGCCGGCTGCGGTTGCGGGTCAGGCAAGTCGTGCCGGAGCTCGGTGTCGCTGGGTCAGCAGGCATCTTCGCCGCTCCCGGCACGATCGAACGGATGGCGGCGTCGGCGACCGCGACCCGGGTCGGACGACCGCATGCCGAGGTGTTGGTGTCCAACCGCGGCGGCGTTTTCGCAGCCGCCTCGGCCACCGCGGCGGTCGATCGTCAGCTCGCGGAGCGCCTGCAGGCCGACTCAGGAGTGCGCATCGAGAACACGAAGCGCGACCTGCTCGCCGACGCCCGAGCGCGAGGCGATTCGATCGGGCAGCTGTTCACCGGCATCGGCATGTTCAGCGTTCTGGCCGGCGTGTTGCTGTTGGTGAACCTCTTCGTCATGCTGGCCGAGGAACGCAAGGGTGAGCTCGGCATGCTGCGCGCGGTCGGTCTGCGTCGGAACCATCTGATGCGAGCGTTTGGACTCGAGGGCGCGTGCTACGGCCTCGTCGCAGCGGTCCTCGGTGCGGTGGCCGGCGTTGGCGTTGGCGCAGCGATCATCGTCGTCACCCGAGGGATCTTCACCGGGGAGGCAAGTGGCAACGTCACTCTCCGGTTTGCCGCGAGCCGCTCCAGCGTGGTCACCGGAGCCTGCATCGGTCTCCTGATCTCACTGGCCACCGTCTACGGGACCAGCGCTCGGATCGCTCGGCTCAACGTGATCGCGGCCATTCGTGACCACCCCGACCCCGCTCGTTCCCGCCGGGAACGGCTGGTCTGGATCCTGGGCCTGACTGGCACGGCGGTCGGTTGCCTCCTCCTCCTGGTGGGACTTGCCCGGTCAGTCCCGCTGCTGACGATCGTCGGTCCGCCGCTCACATGCTTCGCGTTGATGTCGCTGACCGGCGGCCGGGCCGCGCCGCAGTCGGCTGTGCCGCTCCTGGCCACCGCCGCGCTGATATGGCCGATGCTGGCGTTCAGCGTGGCACCTGAAGCGATGCGAGGCGCGAGCATCCCGGTCTTCGTCGTCCAGGGAGTCATCCTCGTAGCTGCTGCGGTGACGCTTCTGTCGCGAGCCGGCGGAACGTGGAGTCGAGCATCAGACGCCGTCGGTCGCGCTGGTGACGCCTTCGCCCTGAGCGCCGGGCTCCCGATGCGACTCGGTCTGGCTTACCCCTTGGCCCGCCGGTTCCGGACGAGCCTCCTGCTCGGCATGTACGCCCTCGTGATGTTCACGCTGACGTTCCTCGCGGTGTTCGCCGGCATCTTTGCCGCCCAGGAGCATGACTTCCTCCGCGACGTGCGAGCCGGAACCGACATCGTCGTCGACTCGAACCCGGCCAACCCGGTCGACGCTGCGACGCTGCGACGCCAACCGGATGTCGCCGATGCAGCAGTGCTGCTGCGGGCCGGCCCTGAGTTCACGACCCGCATCCACCCCACGCCGACCCGCTGGGCGCTCACCGGGTTCGACGCGACGTTCCTCCGTCGTGGAGTCCCGTCCCTCGCCAGTCACCTCGCGCGCTTCGCCGATGCCCGGGCCACCTGGGAGGGTGTGCTGCACGATCCGTCGCTGGTCGTGGTGAGCGACGGCTTCCTTCGTCGGGGGCGAGCGCCGGTCGGCGTCCGGGTCCACCTCGGCGACACGATCAACGCCCGCAACCCGGCGACCGGCTCAACCCGCACCTTTGTCGTCGCCGGGCTCATCGACCGGGATTTCGTGTTCAACGGCGTGCTCGCCTCACGCTCGGCGGTGGATGCGCTCATGGGGCCAGGCGGAGCGCTTCCCACGCGTGCGTATGTCGCCGTGCGCTCAGGCGCCGACCCGGTCGCCGTGGCGGCGCGCCTGCAGGGCCGTCTTCTCGCCAACGGTGTCGAGGCACGACCCTTCACCGAAGTGGTGCACGAGCAGACGAGCCAGCAGATCGGTTTCTTCCGACTGATGCAGGGCTACCTCGGTCTCGGCCTGCTCATCGGCATCGCCGGTCTCGGCGTCGTGATGGTGCGAGCCGTGCGTGAGCGGCGGCGACAGATCGGCATGCTTCGGGCGATGGGATTCACGTCAGCGGTCGTTCGTCGCGCTTTCCTGTTCGAGGCCGGGTTCATCGCCGCGCAAGGCATCGCGGTCGGCGTGGTGCTCGGCTCGGTCACCGCGTACCAGGTTCTCGCCAACAGCTCCACGTTCGGGGAGCAGCCGCTGCCGTTCGCCCTGCCGGTCCTTGCTTTGATCACGATCTGTGCAGTACCCCTGGCGGCCTCGCTCGGCGCAGCGCTCATCCCCGCGGCCAAGGCCAGCCGGATCCGTCCGGCGGCGGCGCTACGCGTCGCGGACTGAACCGTCTCCACGAAAAACCCATCCGGGCCGGCTTCGCCAACCCAAGGCTTGTAGCGGCTTCCGCTAACGAGGACGGCGGGTTCAGCCGTCGGCAGCCACGTCGTCGTCGCCGCCGTCATCGGCCACATCGGCCGCGTCCAATGCGTCAAGTGCGGCGACGGCGTTCTCCAGCATCCGAGCGCTGCAGCCGGCCAACTCCGGTGGCGGCACAGCTTCCTCCACGAGGACCGCGGCGATAGCTCGGAACGCGTCAGCCGCCGGCCCCTCTCCGAGCGCCACGGGCTCTCCCGAGTCACCCCCGGCCGAGACGGACGGCTCGAGAGGGATGGACCCGAGGAGCGGGATGCCGGCGTCATCGGCCAAGGCCTGTCCGCCCCCCTCGCCGAACAGTGGGTAGCTCGTACCGTGTTCGCAGGTGAACGTGCTCATGTTCTCCACGACGCCAGCCACCCGCAAGTAGCTCTTGCGGGCCATGCTGACCGCTCGGGTGGCGACCTTCTGCGCTCCCACTGCGGGCGTCGTGACGATCAGGACCTCGGCGCGGGGCAGCAGCTTCGCCACCCCCATCTGGACGTCACCGGTGCCGGGTGGCATGTCGATCAACAGGTAGTCGAGGTCCTCGCCCCACGCGACGTCCTGCAGGAAGTGCTGGACGCCACGATTGAGCATGAGGCCCCGCCACATGAGTGCGGTCTCCTCGTCCTCGACGAGGAAGCCCATCGAGACGACCCGCACGAGCCCGTCGCCCAGCGGCCGTTCCAGCGGAACCATCATCTTGTGGCCGTCGGTCTCACTGCCCCCGAGCCGACCTTCGAGCCCGAGCATCCGGGGCACCGAGAACCCCCACACGTCCGCATCGAGCACGCCGACGGTCAATCCTCGAGCGGCCATCGCGGCAGCCAGGTTGACAGTCACCGAGGACTTGCCGACCCCGCCTTTGCCCGACGCCACCATCACGACCCGTGTGGTCGGACCCAGGGAGGTCTGCTGCTCGCGCTGGCTGACGTTGAAGCGAGCCTTGGCCATGGCCGAGGATTTCTCATCCTGGGTCATCTCGGTCCACTGGATCTGCACGTTGGCGACCCCTGGTACAGACCCGATCCGGGCTCGGATGTCGCGTTGGATCTGCGCACGTAGCGGGCATCCACTCGTGGTGAGCGCGATCGTGACCACGACTGCGCCCGATGGACCGATGGTGACGCTGCGAACCATGCCGAGGTCGACGATGTCGCTGCCCAGCTCCGGGTCCACGACGCCGCGCAGTAGCGCAACGAGGTCCTCTGACGTCGGCAGCGGAGCGAGCTGAGCAGGCACAGGGCGCATTTTACCGGCATCACCCGTGTAATCTTGCAAGGTGAACGATGGCCGTGCCGCACCCTCGCCGGGCACCGATAGCGCGGATGCGGGTGAGCGCCCGAACCGGCTGGCCATCCTCAAGGCACTCGGCGACAACACCCGCTATGCGATCTACCTGGAGCTGGCCAGGTCCCCGAGACCGTTGTCTACGTCCGACATCGCCGACACGCTCGATCTCCACCCGAACACAGTGCGACCTCACCTCGAGCGTATGCGGGAGGTGGGGTTGCTCGAGCTGCGGACTGACGCCAGAGGCGGAGTGGGTCGCCCTCAACACCTGTACTCGATCGCAGCCGGAGCACCCTCCCTCGGCCTGGAGCCGCCGTCGTTCCCTCGGTTGGCTCGTCTGCTGCTGCGCATCGCCGCGGCATCGGGTGCAGGAGCCGAGGAAGCCACCGAGGCGGGGAGGGATCAAGGGCGAGCCGACGCACAGGCATGGCCGGAGGACACTCCCTGCCTCGATGCGCTCACCGCGGAGCTGGGCACGCTCGGCTTCGACCCTGCTGTGGCCGACGAAGGTGACCGCGCCACCGTGGCTTTCACGCATTGCCCGTTCCGCGAGCTGGCTGAGACCCGGCCTGACCTCGTGTGCGGGCTTCACCATGGCCTCGTCGAAGGCCTGGTCGATGGAGTTGGTGACGGCCGGGTCATCGCGTTCCGGTCCCTGGTGGACCGCTCGCCGTGCCAAGTCGATCTCGAGCTTGGTCCGCTGGCCGGAGCAGGCCGATAGTATGCCGCTGAATCCTTGTCCCAGGAGGAACCGCCCGTGATCGCCCTGACCGATTCTGCTGCATCCAAGGTGAAGGACCTCATCTCCGCCGAGGGCAACGAGGAGCTCGCGCTCCGGGTGGCCGTTCGACCGGGGGGCTGCTCGGGTTTCAGCTACGAGATGTTCTTCGACTCCGAAGTGGCGACGGACGATCTCACAGCCGATTTCGCAGGTGTCAAGGTCGTGGTGGACCCATCGAGCGCACAACTACTCGAGGGCGCCACGCTCGACTACAAGGACGGCTTGCAGCAGGCGGGCTTCGCCATCGACAACCCCAACGCGCAGCGCACCTGCGGTTGCGGCCAGTCGTTCAGTTAGTCACCTCGCCGGCCGCAGCGGCCGGCGCCCGTCTCCACCCGGTGGATGCAGAGGTCTGAGGGAGTCCTCTTCGGCGCGCACGATCACGATGACCGCGTGATGCTCGGCGATGGCCTCGAGCTGATCCTGCATCACCGCGCGCTGGACGGCGGTGAGCCCGTGAAACGGTTCGACCAGCACCAGCGGTGGCGTGCGAGTTGGGCCCGGACCCGCTTCCCCTTCGACAACCGTCTCGAGTGCTCGCCCGGCCAGCAGCTCGCTCAGCCGGTGATGGATCGCATCCCGCCGAAATGGCCACCGTTCCTCCCTGGCTCAGCGGGGTCCGTCGTCCTAGCTCGCCACCCCTTTACGAGGCAACGACAGAACGTAGCGCGTCCCGCAGTTCCGCCACGTCGAAGATCGTATCGAGGCGGCGGACGATCGTGCCATCCTTCCTGCTCAGGAAGAGCACTGGCTCGAACGGCAGGTGATAGGCACGAAGCAGCGGGGCGAGCGTCGCCTTGGCGATGTCGGTGGCCGCGACCTGCCCGTCGGCGTAGACCTCAGCGTGGATCATCTCGATCTGATCGCCGAACGTGCGGTGTTGGCTCAACAGCACGTCGAGCACCGGCCCGCATATCGCCGTCTGGCAGAAGGCCGGTGTCGCGACGAGCAGCGCTACCGGTTTGCCGCTGGCCAGTGCATCGCGCAGGTTGACCTCGTGCAGCGGACAGGCCGGCTTTTTGCTGCATATCGGGCTGACTCCTCGATGGTTCGTGACGGTTGGCGTGTCAGCGACCACCATCGGCTGGCCGGGCCGAGGGATGGCGACGGTGCGAACGACCTGGAAGCTCGCCTCCAGCTGATGGCCGGCGACCTTCGTCCGGGCGGTGTAGTACCCCGGCTTCGGCGGCGTGAACGTGAGCGGGAAATATCCTCGGCCCAGTCCCTGCCTGTGCAGGGACGAGTTGATGTGCTCGACGATCCTGTCGTCGCTGAGCACCTCGAACACCAGTCGACTGGGGCCGTCGTCCACAAGGGCGCCCTGCGCATCACCGAGACCGAACGTCACCCGCTGCGGTGAGCCCGCCTCGACCGAGTTGGCCGTGTCGGTGAACGTCACCAGTGAGTACTTCGTGCCGTCCCGGTTCAACTGTGAGGGGTCATTGGAACTCGCCTTCTTCTTGTCGTCGCCGCAGGCTCCGAGCAACGCCATGCTCGCCCCACCCAGCAGGACGGCTCGCCGAGATAGTGGCTTGATCCGGACCGGTGGCATGACTTCGGACCCTAGTGTCAGCCTGTGGACACCGACCCGCGCCCGGCCCGAGCGGTCGTCCGCTTCAGCGTTGACGGCCGGCCGGCCGAGGTCGTCGACGACGGC
>JBBSGQ010000047.1:0-13556 GCA_038253965.1 Acidimicrobiales bacterium
AGATACTCGACGCAGGCCTCGTCGTCAGGGAACCACGACCGCAGCTGCTGATACGTCCCGGGGTAGTCGACACCCGCTACCGGCATGTCCTCCACAGCCACCACATCTAGACCCTAGTCCAGTTAAGTGGATACCCCGTACGTATGTTCGATTATGGTGCCGTCATGCAACGCAGCTTCGACGATCTCGGCACTCCGCTGCGCTCCGTCACCTTCGCAGTGATCGACATCGAGACCACCGGTGGCGCAGCAGCCGACGGTGGGATCACAGAGGTGGGTGGCGTGAGGTTCTGCGGTGGCGAGTGCCTCGGCACGTTCCAGACCTTCGTGAACCCGGGCCAGGCCATACCGCCGAGCATCACCGTGCTCACCGGGATCACGCAGTCCATGGTGCTGCCAGCGCCGCGCATCGAGGCAGTGCTCCCCTCTCTGCTCGAGTTCGTGCGGGACGCGGTGATCGTCGGCCACAACGTCCGGTACGACCTCGGCTTCCTCAACGCGGCACTGGAGCGCGACGGGAGGCCTCGGTTCGCCAACCGGTCGGTCGACACCTGCACGTTGGCTCGCAGGCTGCTGCGTGACGACGTCCCGAACTGTCGGCTCGCCACGCTGGCCACCCGCCTGCGGCTCCCCCATCGGCCGGCGCACCGCGCCCTGGCCGACGCACTCGCCACAGCCGATCTGCTGCACGTCCTGCTCGAACGCGCCGCGGGGCTGGGTGTGCTCGGGCTCGACGATCTCCTGGCCCTGCCGACCATCGCCGGCCATCCCCAGATCGGCAAGCTTCGTCTCACCGATCACCTCCCGCGCAAGCCGGGTGTGTACCTGTTCCGCGACGCCACCGGGCGGACGCTCTATGTCGGTAAGGCCACGAACCTTCGGAGCCGGGTCCGCTCGTACTTCTCCGGCGAGCAGCGCCGCAAGGTGGGCCAGCTCCTGCGGGAGACCCGCCGCATCGATCACGTGGTGTGCGCCAGCCCTTTGGAGGCTTCGGTGCTCGAGGTCAGGTTGATCCATCGGTTCGAGCCGAGGTTCAACCGCCAGTCCAAGTCCTGGCGCTCCTACGCGTACCTCAAGCTCACGGCCGAGCGATTCCCCCGCCTGTCAGTTGTGCGAACCGTGCGCCCAGACAGTGCTCGCTACATCGGGCCCCTCCCCTCGACCCGCTTCGCCAAGCGGGTCGCAGAGGCGATCGAGACGGCGGCTCCGTTGCGCCGCTGCACGATCCGGCCGGGCAGCGCCGTTCGCAGCGGGCCGTGCGCACCGGCGCAGCTCGGCGTGGCCACATGCCCCTGCGCCGGCGAGGTCAGCCAGCAGGAGTACGCGGTCATCGTGTCCATGGTGCAGCGGGGCCTGAGCAGCGAACCCTCCCTCCTGCTCGGTCCGCTCGAACGCAGGATGCATGACTTGGCGCGTAGCCAGCGGTTCGAGGAGGCGGCCGAGATGCGCGATCGGGCCTCAGCGCTGGCCACTGCGCTGCGGCGCCAGCGCCGTGTGGAATCACTGCAGACCGCCGGCCGCCTGTTGGTGGAGCTGCCGAGCTCGGGAGCTGAGCTCCGTCGTGGCCGCCTCGTCCGGTCTTGGGCGGTGGATGTCCGAGGCGTTGCGGCCGACGTGGCGCTACCCCTCGACCTCGACCCAGCCGCCCCCGACCACTTGATCGTCCAAGGCCTCCACGACGACGTCGAGGCTTCGCCAACGGCCCTGCCGCGCGCCCTGGCCGACGAGCTGTCCTGCGTCGCCGCCTGGTTGGACAAGGAGGCGGCGGTCCTGCGCTTGGTCCACAGCGACGGTGGCCTGATGTCGGCCTATCCACCAATCCCCTCGTTCGAGCCGGCCCGCCGCTGATCGGGGCGGGGCGCAAGTGCACGCCACGCGAGCCCCGGTAACCTCAACGAGGTGAAGTGGTTTCTGCTGTTGACGCTCGGCGGTTCCGGCGCAGTGATCGTCATCTTGTGCGTCATCGTCCTGCTCGTGCTGCATCGCCTGCGGCGCCGCAATCGGGTCAGGCCGACCGAACCCGACGACATCCCGTTGTTCTGGCTGGTGTCTCCCCAGTCGCCGGCCCGGCTGCACCGTCGCCTCGTCGCCACGGCACGAGCAGCCCAACTGGTGGCTGAGCGTCACCGGCCGGCCGGGCGGCGGGCCCGGCGTCAGGAGCCACCGACCATCGTCGCCCTCTGCCACCAGTTGGAGGCCCACGCCGCCTCCCTCGATGCTCACCTCGCTTTCGCGATCCGACTCTCGCCGGGACCCCGGCGCAGCGTGCTGGCCAACCTGGCTCGCGGCGTCGCCGAGCTCGAGCGCACTGCGACCCGGATCTCGGTTATGAGCGCTGAGATGAACGCTCCTACCGTCCTCGTTGAACACGCCGACAGCATCGCTGAGATGAGCAGCCGGCTGGATGCGTTGGAGTCGGCCAGCGCCAGCTTGCGGGAGCTCGACGCGGACGCGGGGCTGTTGTCGCCGACTCTGCTCCAGGTCGATGCGGAGCGTGCGCCGGCGCCGATCCACCGAGCCGAGCGTCAGACGGGGAGCTGGTAGATCAGTCGTGATCTCTGCTTTCGTCCTGATCAAGGCGGCGCCAGGCAGTGTGGGCGATCTGGCTGTGCAGCTCACCGAGATGGAGGGCGTCGCGGAGGTGTACTCGGTGACCGGCGATTCCGACCTCATCGTGATCGTGCGCGTGCGCGATCACGACGATCTGGCCGAGGTGGTGACCGGGCGGATGTCCGGCTTCTCCGCCATCGTCGACACCACCACGATGGTTGCGTTCAAGGCTTACAGCCGACACGACCTGGAATCGATGTGGAGCCTCGGCGCCGATTGATCTCGGAGTCACAACGAGACGGGGTGGCGGCGGCCCTCAATCCGTCTCGTCCGCCTTGGCCATGTTGGACACGACGACCAGGCGGTCGAGCGCAGCCCGGGCGGCGCCGCTGTCGATGGCCTCGCGGGCGATGTCGAGTCCCGCCGTCAGATCCTCGGCCCGGCCGTTGGCAACCAGGCCGGCTGCCGCGTTGAGGATGACGATGTCGCGACGAGGTCCGGCATCGCCGTCGAGCACTCGCCGAGCCAGGTCGGCGTTCACTGCGGCGTCGCCTCCTCGCAAGTCATCGAGGGTGGCTGGACCCAGGCCGAGTGGGCGCGGATCCACGACATAGATCCGGATGTCGCCGTCTCGTAGCTCGTGGACCGTCGAGGTGGTGGTGGTGGTCAGCTCATCCAGGCCGTCATGGCCGTGGACGACCAGAGCGCGTTCGGTGCCGTTGGCCCGCAGCACCTGCGCCATGCGCTCGGCCATCGACGGATCGGCCACGCCGGTGACCTGGCGGCGGACCCGAGCAGGGTTGGCCAGCGGGCCAAGGATGTTGAAGACGGTAGGTATGCCCAGCTCGCGGCGGGCAGGCACCGCGTAACGCATGGCTGCATGAAATCGAGGAGCGAAGCAGAAGCCCATCCCGGCGTCCTGGACGCAGCGAGCGACCCCGACAGGGCCGAGGTCGATCGCCACTCCCAGGGCTTCGAGCAGGTCCGCCGCCCCGCAGGCCGACGAGGCGGCGCGGTTGCCGTGCTTGCACACCCGGCCTCCGGCCCCGGCGATGACGATCGCTGCGAGCGTCGACACGTTGATGCTGGAACTGCGGTCGCCGCCGGTGCCGACGATGTCGATCGCGCCTCCGACATCCGGGAGCGGCACCCGGGTGGCCTTGTCGATCATCGCCGCCACGAGACCCGTCAGCTCCTCGACCGTCTCCCCCTTGATCCGCAAGGCGACTATGAAACCCGCGATCTGGGCCGATGTGGCGTTGCCTTCGAGGATCTCCGCCATGGCCGCTTCGGCCTGCACCGCGTCGAGATCCGAGCCGACCGTGAGGCGGGTCAAGATGGGTGTCCAACCGCCGAGATCGGCCAACGTCACATGGGCCACCACGTCAGTATCGCCCAACGAGGTAGCCGTTCGGAAATAGTTGACAACGCAACTATGTTGGATGGAGGAGATCAAGGAGATCCACATGCCAGCAGTCACCGCAGACCACATCCTTTCCCTCGACCGGATCCCCGAGCCCGATCGCGCGACGAGCATCGATCGACCGGTCGAGTCGGTCACAACCGCGCCGCAGGGCTTCGAGGGCGAGGGCTTCCCGGTCCACCGAGCATTCGCCGGTGTCGAGCCGCGCCGTCTCGACCCGTTCATCCACATGGACCAGATGGGTGAGGTCGACTATGCGCCGGGTGAACCGAAGGGCACGTCATGGCACCCGCACCGCGGCTTCGAGACAGTCACCTACATGATCGATGGGATCATGCAGCATCAGGACTCGACCGGCGGAGGGGGCCAGATCGCCGACGGGGCGACCCAATGGATGACCGCCGGCGCCGGCATCCTGCACATCGAGACGCCGCCCGAGCACCTCGTTGCCTCGGGCGGGCTGTTCCACGGCATCCAGCTGTGGGTCAACCTCCCAGCCTCGGAGAAGTGGGTAGCGCCGCGCTATCAGGGCATCGAGAGCGAAGACGTCTTGCTGCTGACCTCGCCAGACGGTGGTGCTCTGGTTCGAGTCATCGCCGGCGACATCGCCGGCCACCACGGCCCGGGCTCGACGCGCACCCCGATCTCGCTGCTCCACGTCACGCTCAGCCCAGGCGCAGAGCTCCGGCTCCCCTGGCCGGTCGGCTTCAACTGCCTGGTCTATGCGCTCTCAGGCGCCGGGTCGGTCGGCACGCAGCGACGTCCGCTGACGAGCGGTCAACTCGCGGTGACGGGCGACGGCGATGTGCTCACCGTAGCCGGGGGTTCGAGCCCGGACAGCCGCACTCAGGCGTTCGACGTGCTCGTCCTCGGCGGTCGTCCCATCGGGGAGCCAGTGGCATGGCAGGGTCCCTTCGTGATGAACACCCACGCCGAGCTGGCCCAGGCGTTCGAGGACTTCCAGCGGGGGCGTATGGGCACGGTGCCCACGGGCGCCCTCGGTCGCTGAAGCCGACGGCGTGTCGTCGCCCGAAGACGCCGACACGCCACTGGTACCGCCGGCCTTTGTCGCATCTGTCCTCAGCCTGGCCGGGCCGGCCGCCGCCGCCTGGATCGAGCGCCTTCCTGCTCTGGTGGCGGCGGCGTGTGCACGTTGGACCCTCGTCGTTGACGGTCCGAGCATGCACGGGGTGGCGGGCCTGGTCGTCCCGGTGCGCACCGCCGACGGGGTCGGCGCGGCGCTCAAGGTGTCGTGGCCCCACGACGAAGCAGTCGCGGAAGCTGCAGCCCTGCGGTGCTGGGCCGGCACAGGCGCGGTACGCCTGCTTGCCGCGAACGCGCCCGACTGGACGATGCTGCTGGAACGACTCGACGCGACCCGCTCGCTCGAGGAGATGTCCGATCCCGACCGAGCTGTGGAGCTCGCGGCCAGTCTGCTCCCCCGCCTCCACGTCGTAGCTCCGCCCGAGATCCCGACCGTGCGGGCTCTGACCGAGCGCTGGATCGACGAGCTTGCGGCCGAGTGGGAGGGCTTCGGTCGACCCATGGATCGCCGGTTGCTCGATCAGGCGTTGGCGACGTGCCGCGGCCTCGGATCGGAGGACCGCACCGCTGTTCTGCACGGCGACTTCCACTACGCCAACGTGCTCGCCGGCGAGCGGGAGCCGTGGCTGGCCATCGATCCGAAGCCGTTGGCTGGGGACCCGGCGTTCGACGTGGCACCGCTGTTGCGCAACCGCTGGGACGACCTGACGCGCACGGGCGACCTGGTGGGAGCGATCCGCCGGAGGTTCGATCAGATCGTCGAGGTGTCGGGTCTCGACCGCGAACGGGCGAGAGCCTGGGTGGTGGCCCGTGCCGTCGACAACATCTTGTGGGCTACCGACAATGCCGATCGCGACCTCGCACTGGCCGAACGAGCGATCGCCGAGACGCTGGGCGACTGAAAACCGCATCGAATTTGGGTCACTTCACCGCAACATGTGCGGTCCAATGACCCAAATCCGGAGGGTGACGCCGGTTCAGTCCCACCAAAGGTCGTGATCGAGGACACCTTTGGCGATCAGGCCGAGCTGGACCTGACTGGTTCCCTCGACGATCGTGAGCTGCTTGGCATCGCGGTAGTACAGCTCGGTCATGTGATCCTTCATGTAGCCCGCCGCGCCGAGCATCTGGAGGCTGACGTTCGAGGCCTTCACCGCCACCTCGGTGGCGTAGTACTTCGCCATCGAGAGATACGCCACGTGTTCCTTGGTGAACTCGCCCCGGTCAGCCATCCAGGCCGAGCGATAGGTGAGAAGCCGCGCCGCCTCGATCTGGGTGGCCAGCTCGGCGATCATCCATTGCATGCCCTGGAAGTCGGCGATCGTCTTGGTGAACGCGGCCCGCTCCTGCACGTACTCCGTGGCGTACATGAGCGCACCCTCGGCCAGTCCGATCCCTCTCGCGGCGACGATGGGACGCATCGAGTTCAGGCCGAGCATGGCAAGACGGAAACCACCGACCTCGCCGATCACGTTTGCGCTCGGCACGCGCACGTTGTCGAGCAGCAGCTCGCCGGTGTCCACTCCGCGGACACCCATCTTCCGGTCGGTCGCCCCGACCTCGACTCCGTCCCATTGCCGTTCGACGATGAAGGCCGTGACCGAATCGTGCTTGCGGGCGGTGACATCGTCGGACGTCTTGGCGAACACTGTGTACCAGTCGGCCTGCACGACACCGGAGATCCAGCACTTCGTACCGTTCAGGACCCAGGCGTCGCCATCGCTGACGGCCTTCGTGCGCATGCCCATCACGTCGCTGCCGGCCTGAGGCTCTGAGAGGCAGAACGCCGCCCGCTGAGAGCCGTCGGCGATCGGAGCGAGGTACCGCGACCGCTGCTCGGGCGAACCGGCGATGAGCACTGGTCCCGTTGGCAGGCGGGTGAGCAGCAGCATGAGCGCTGCGGTGTTCGAGTACTTGGCTACCTCTTCGATGGCCAGCGTGAGACCCATGATCCCGGCCCCACCTCCACCGAGCTCGGTCGGGATGCAGAGACCGAGCAGGCCCGCATCCCGGAAGATCTCGAACAGGTCCTGCGGGTACTGCCCGGTCTCGTCGATCTCCCGCGCCCGCGGCTTGACCTTGTCCTGGGCGATCCTGCGGCACGTTTCCTGCAGAACCTGCAGCTCTTCGGAGAGTTCGAAGTCCATTCGCCGGACCGTACTCGGGACGTCGCCTGGATCAGTCCTCGGTCTGGACCGGCTGGTCGCCTCGAGCTACGCGGTGCGACGGCGTTGGCGGATCAACCGTCGGCGCTCCCGCTCGGTGTATCCGCCCCAGATGCCTTCCTTCTCCCGGATGCTCAAGGCGTGTTCGAGGCAGGCCTCCTGCACCGGACACTCAGCGCAGATCTCCTTCGCCGAGCTCGAGTCGTCTTCGTCGGCCGGAAAGAAGATCTCGGGTGCCAGTCCGTGGCAGGCAGCCTTCTTGCGCCAGGACAAGTTCATGGGTGGTAGCTCGCTCGTGAGACGGGTTTGGTCGGTTGACGACGCGATGTGATGACCGATCGCGCCGGGAGGCCCTGCTCCGCCCGGCCGGCACTGGACAAGCTCCGGCGGGCAGGACGAATCGCTGAGTATTGTCCGCAGGCGCCCCGAAGTCCATCTCAGGACCGTGGCAGCCTGGGGCCCGGTGGGCCAGCCCCACAGCTCATTGACAACGATTGTTGAAAGGCCCGCCGTCGGGTCGTCTGCGAAGGCGGCGATCGCCTCACCCCGCCATAGGATCCGGCGATGCGCAACATGCTGGCCAGCCCGCGACGACTGGCATGATCGGCCCCGGCTGGTTCGATCGAGCCAGCGCGCTCCGGCGCCTGGGCGACGACCATTTCGACCTTCTCGTCGTCGGTGGCGGGATCACCGGGGCGGGCACCGCCCTCGACGCGGTGTCCCGTGGGCTCCGCGTCGCTCTCGTGGAGCGCCACGACTTCGCGAGCGGCACGTCGTCGAAATCCTCGAAGCTCGTCCACGGGGGGTTGCGCTATTTGCAACAGGGCGAGTTCCAACTGGTGTACGAGGCGCTGCACGAACGCCAGCGCCTCCGCCACAACGCGCCGCACCTCGTGAAGATCATGCCTTTCCTCCTACCCGTGTTCACCGGCAAGGGTGGGGTCATACCCAAGAAGCTCGCCCGAGCGTTGGGATCGGCGATGTGGTTGTACGACCTCACTGGCGGCGCGCGCATCGGGAAGCTGCACCAACGGATCTCTCCGGACGAGGCTGTCGGCCACATGCCGACGCTGAACCGCAGCCGCCTCGCGTCGTCGTACCTCTATTACGACGCGCAAGCCGATGACGCCCGCCTGACGCTGACCATCGCCCGTACAGCGGCCATCGACTTCGGAGCGGTGGTCGCCAACGAGGTGGCGCTCATCGGCGTCGACAAGGACTCAGCGGGCCGGGTATGTGGCGCTCGCGTCCTCGCAGATGGCCGAGAGATCTCGGTGCGGTGCTCGGCAGTGGTCAACGCAACAGGCGTGTGGAGCGATGACGTTCGGGCCCTCGACGAGGGTACCCACCCGGACTCGATCCGCCCGGCCAAGGGGATCCACATCACGGTGCCCTGGTCCAAGGTTCGCAACGACATCGCCGTCGTGGTCCCGGTGCCGAAGGACAAGCGCTCGGTGTTCGTGGTGCCGTGGGGCGACTTCACCTACGTGGGCACCACCGACACCGACTACGACGGTCCCATCGACGACCCGCAGTGCACGGCAGAGGACGTCGCCTACCTCCTCGCGGCCATCAACAACGCCGTGACCACAGAGCTGACCGAGCGGGACGTGCTCGGCACTTGGGCCGGCCTGCGTCCGCTCGTCAACCGCGCCAGCAACGGTCGCACCGCCGATCTGTCCCGGCGCCACAAGGTGCACACCTCGCCGTCGGGCGTGGTCACGATCACCGGCGGCAAGCTCACCACGTATCGGGAGATGGCCGCCGACACCGTTGACGTCGTTCTGCGGTCTCTCGATCATCGGGTTGCCACACGCGTTGCCAAGCGGAGCCGCACCAAGAACCTGCGGCTACGGGGCGCCGAGGGCTACGAGGCGGCGCGGCTCGCTGGTGACCCACTCAGCGTGCACCTGGCCGATCGATATGGCGGTGAGGCCCGAACCGTGCGGGCCATGATCGACGCTGATCCGTCGCTCGGGGACACGCTGGTCACCGGCTTGCCGTACGTCCGGGCGGAGGCCGTGTACGCCGCCCGCTACGAGATGGCCCGCACCGTCGACGACGTGTTGTGCCGCCGCACTCGTGCGCGGCTTCTCAGCCGCGACGCGTCGGCCGCAGCCGCAGCCGACGTGGCCGAGATCATCGGCGAGGTCCTTGGCCTGTCAGCAGAGGAGCGCACTGCGCAGGCCGACGAGTACCGGGCTGCGGTGGGCGCCGAGCGGACCAGCGCCGGGCTCCCGGAGACTCCCCTCAACGCGATCCTCGGAGCCTAGATCGCCCCGCTCGAGGCACCCCCGGGCCACCGCAAGCTCGGTGCGCTGCAGCCGCGGTGAGCAGCACCAGCGCACCAAGCCCAGTCCGGCGGTCGAACAGCGCAGGCCGTAGCTCGCCAGGAGCGGAAGATGCAAGCACGCCTAGTGTCGACCGTCATGGATGATCTCGCACCGAGCCCCGGGTCACCGACGTCACCGATCGAGTTGGCCGGCGGTGCCGGCAGCGCGACAGCGCACATGGGTGCACGACAGGTCGAGCTCGACGCTGCGTTCATCAAGCAGTTGCGGAAGGTGTGCGCAAACGTCAGCATCGAGCCCGCCGATCGGGCCGAGGCGAGCCGTGACTGGTGGCCCCTCGCCATGGTCTGGGCGACCGAAGGCCGCGTCGGCGCCCTGGCCGGGGCAGTCGTCCGTCCAGCAAACGCGTCGGAGGTGGCTCGCGTCCTGGCACTCTGCAACAAGTCCGGTGTTCCCGTGACCCCGGCTGCGGGCCGAAGCAGTGTGGTCGGCGGCGTGGTACCGGTCCATGGCGGTGTCGTGATCGACCTCTGCGGGTTGTCAGGGATCGTGGCCGTCGATCCTGTCTCGATGACCGTCGAGGTGCTGGCCGGCACGTTCGGCGACGCGTTCGAGGCCGAGCTGCAGGCCACTCATGACCTCACCGTCGGCCACTGGCCACAGTCGATAGCCCTTTCCACGGTGGGCGGCTGGTTGGCCTGCCGGGGGGCGGGCCAGTACTCGAACCGATACGGAAAGATCGAGGACATCGTCGTGGGATTGGAGGTCGCGCTGGCCGACGGTTCGATCATCCGCACGGGTGGCCAACCCCGGCAGGCCGTAGGTCCTGATCTCACCCAACTCTTCGTCGGGTCTGAGGGGACTCTCGGCGTCATCACGCGAGCCTGGTTACAGGCGCACACTCGCCCGACCCACGAACGCCACGCCGCCTACGGCTTCGCGTCCTTCGCCGAGGCGCTCGACGCCATGCGCCGTATCACCCAACGAGGTGCCTCGCCAGCCGTGCTGCGGCTCTACGACGAGACCGAATCGCAACGGACCTTCGAGACTTCGGACGGCATAAACGTGCTGCTCGTGCTCGACGAGGGTGACTTCACGCTTGTCGAAGCCGGGATGGAGGTGGTCGCCGTCGAGTGCGAGACAGCACTCAGGCTCGCCGATGCGCTGGTCGAGCAGTGGCGAGGTCACCGCAACGACGTCGCAGCGCTCGAGGCGTTGATCAGCAAGGGCTTCGTCGTCGACACGATGGAGATCGCAGCACCATGGGCCGCGATGCCCTCCATCTACGAATCGACGATCGCGGCCATGTCCGCGGTTGGGGGCACTCTTGCGGTGTCAGCTCACCAGTCGCACTCCTACCGAACCGGCGGATGCCTCTACTTCACGTTCGCCGGCAAGGTCGAGCCCGATGAGCGGGAGCGCTACTACACCGCGGCCTGGGACGCCGGCACGCGAGCCGTCCTGAACGGTGGTGGCGCACTGAGCCACCACCACGGCGTCGGTTTGAACAGGGCTCGATTCATGCGCGAGGCGCTCGGCCCTGCGCTCGACACCCTCACCGCCATCAAAGCCGCGCTCGACCCGAAGGGCATCCTCAACCCGGCCAAGCTCGGTCTCGCGTCTCCGTTCGGAGAGGTCAGCTGGCCGTGACCTCCGTCCGTTCTTTGAAGCACAGACCTCGTCATGCCTGATTGCAGCTGCAAAGAACCGTGAGCGTCCGCCGTGTTCGCTGACCTCGACCGGAGGGTGGTCGCCCGGGGCGCAGCAACGTGCCTCATACTCGGCGCGCCGGCGGCGGTCGTCTCCTCGCTACTGGCCGAGCACGAACACAGCCACCGTGGTCTCCTGAGCATCCTGTCGCTCGCTCTGCTGGGAGGTTTCGCCCTCGGCGGCTTCGCAGCCGGCCGTGGATCGGCGGACCTGCCGGCCAAGCATGCAGCGGCCGCAGCCGCCGTGGCATTCGTCATCATCCAGGCCCTTGGCGCTCTGGCCCGGGTCAGCCGGGGTGCTCCCCTCTCGCCGGCCCGCATCGTGCTGAGCTGCCTCCTCTCCATGTCCGTCGCAGCTCTCGGAGGCTTGCTCGCCCGCCGCGCGCGGAGTTCTGTCCGATGAGCTCGGACGGCATCCTCGTCGTCGACGTCGGCACGAGCGGCGTTCGGGCCGCCGTCGTCCGATCCGACGCCACCATCGGTCACGAGCGGTACGTCGAGGTACTCCCCACTTCGCCGGCTCCGGGCTTCATCGAGTTCGACGCGGCGAGGATGGCCACTGCGGCTCTCGACGTGGCGCGAGCGGCGCTCGCCTCGGGCGGCCCGGTCGCCGCCGTGGGCATCGCCAACCAGCGGGCGTCAACGGTGGTCTGGGACCGCGCCACCGGCGACCCAGTGGGTCCCGGCATCGGTTGGCAGGATCTTCGCACGGTCGGCACGTGCCTGGTGCTGCAAGGCGACGGCATCCGTCTGGCGCCGAACCTGTCGGCCACGAAGCTGAGCTTCCTCCTCGACACCTATGACCCCGACCGCGCTCGGGATCTCTGCTTCGGCACCGTTGACTCGTGGATCGCATGGACCCTGTCCGAGGGCTCCGCCCACGTCACCGACGCGACGAATGCCGCACTCACCGGTCTCTGCGCCGCCGACCAGTCGGGTTGGCACGACGGCATCCTCGACGCCCTCAGGATCCCCCGGACCTGCCTTCCCGAGGTGGTCGATTCCACCGGCGTGTGCGCCGAGGCTTCCGCGCTTGCCGGCGCCCCGCCGATCTCCGGTGTTGCGGGAGACCAGCAGGCCTCGCTGGTCGGCCAAGGGTGCCTGACCCCTGGCCGAGCCAAGATCACTTTCGGCACCGGAGGAATGCTCGATGTGTGCCTCGCCTCGCGTCCGTCGTTCGAGGCGCGCGGTCCGGGCGGCACGTTCCCGATCGTTGCATGGCAGCGCAACGGCGAGCGGACCTGGGGTCTCGAAGCCGTGATGCTGTCGGCTGGGACGAACGTCGAGTGGCTTCGCGACGATCTCGGTCTCATAGCGTCGGCCGCAGAGTCCCATGAGGTCGCAGAGCGCTGCTCCAGCACCGACGGCGTGGTCTTCGTGCCGGCGCTGCTGGGTCTCGGCACGCCGCATTGGGACTACGGCGCGCGCGGCACCTTGCTCGGGATCACTCGGGGCACCGAACGCCCTCACATCGTGCGCGCGGTGCTCGAAGGGATCGCTCATCGCGGCGCAGATCTCGTCGAGGCGGCCGAGCGCGATGGGGAGTTGAGCGTTCCGGCGTTGCGCGTTGACGGAGGCATGTCCGCCAACCCGACGTTCATCCAGGCACTGGCCGACGCCAGCCAGAGACCGATCGAGGTCTCACCTGTACTCGAGGCGACGACGCTCGGCGCAGCTTTCCTCGCCGGCCTCGCCGTCGGGATCTGGAACGACTTCACAGAGATCGCTGATGTCCGAGCACCCCGAACGACTGTTGTGCCCGGTCCTGCGCTCGACCGGGTCCGATGGAGCGAATCGGTACGTCGCGCACGGGCGTGGATCCCCGAACTGTCGGGCCTCGACTTCTGAACGCGCGTGCATGCCATCCACCGCAACCGCCACTCCGTACTATCTACCGATGATCAGGTATCGCTCTCTTGTGGCAATCGTCTCTGTAGTCCTCCTGCTCGGGGGCTGCGGCTCGAGTAGCAAGAAATCCTCCACCACCACGGTGGCGAGTGGCTCGAAGGCCAACCCACCGACCTCCGCGGGCGACAACACGTCAGGCGGCAACTCGGTACAGATCAAGGGTTTCGCGTTCAAGCCCAGCGCGCTGAAGGTGTCCGCCGGCACGAAGGTCACGTGGACCAACAGCGACCCTGCCGACCACACCACCACCGCTGACAAGAGCGATCCGGCGGCGTTCGACTCGGGACACCTTGGCAAAGGCAAGACGTTCTCGTTCACCTTTGCGAAGAAGGGCACCTACAAGTACTTCTGCAACATCCACAACTACATGACCGGCACCGTCGAAGTCTCCTGAACGTCCTATCCTCGGTCTTCCCAAGCACCGCTCCGCAGAACAAGGAAGAACCCTGAGTGTCGATCGATCAGCG
>JBBSGQ010000048.1:0-13424 GCA_038253965.1 Acidimicrobiales bacterium
CAATCTCTATGCCTGTTCGGGCATTCTCTTCAACCATGAATCGCCGCGCCGCGGTTTGGAGTTCGTCACGCGCAAGATCACCGACGCCGTGGCCCGCATCAAGCTCGGCCTGGCGACGGAACTGCGCCTAGGCAACCTGGACGCCAAGCGCGACTGGGGTTTCGCCGGCGACTACGTGGAGGCGATGTGGCTGATGCTGCAGCAGGACTCACCCGGCGACTACGTGGTGTCCACCGGTAAGACCCACCCGGTCCGCGAGTTCTGTGAGGTCGCGTTCGGACACGCAGGCCTCGACTGGGAGGCCTACGTCAAGGTCGACGAACGGTTCTTCCGTCCCGCCGAGGTCGACCTGCTGGTCGGCGACCCGACCAGGGCACGAAACGAGCTCGGCTGGTCCCTGCAGACCGAGTTCCCCGACCTCGTCCGCATGATGGTCGACGCCGACCTAGCCCTGCTCTCCGGAGGCCTGCGGGGCATCTGAAGACGTGAGATCAGCAGATCAGCGTGACACGACAGTGCCTCACGGATCCTCGACAGTGAAAGACAGCACCCGGGCATCGCCGGAGCCCTGCCAGGCCGGTGAGAACGCATGGTTCGAATGCAGCTCGATGAGCGTGTGGGCGCCAACGTCGACCACGAGCTCCGCCCGAGGCGACCGCTTGGCCAGTTCGACCTGCTGTGCCACGCGCCCGTTGACGAGCACGTAGACCGTCTGACGCTCCTTGCGATCGAGCATCACGTTCTCGACGCAGATCCGCTGCGGTCCCGGTCCGCCAGCCGCGACCAGGCCACGCGGCCCACACCACCGGTAGTGCGTCCCGTCCGGTCGTTCCTCGCGAAACGAGAAGCCTTCCAGGAACCGCAATCCCTGTCGCTGCTCGCCGAGCGGACGCGTGTCTGGCGCCAGTCTGGCAACTGCCTCACGGGACTTGCCGGCGAGGAGGATGTTGATGTTGTCAGCGTGGGTCAGCTCGTTGGTGATGCGATTCACCGCATCCACGTCCTGGCGGAAGAGCCCGTTGATGGGTCGGTAGAACTCGACGTGGGGCAATCCGGCCAGGTCGAGCATCTCGTACAGCTGATCCCGGGAATAGGGACGCTCGATCGTGTGATACCGGCGCATGAGCTCGAAGTTCTGGTCGTGCCAGATGGAGCCGACTGGAGGTGCTGACGCCTCGATCACCGCCACGACGCCGGTATCAGCGAGGTCGATTGCCGTGTTGCGCAGCGCCGACACGGGATCGAAGAAGTGGTGCAACGTCGACTCGAAGAGCGCAAGATCGACCGGTCGCTCGAGATGGAGAGGCTCGGCCTCGATGTCATGCACCCGCAAGTCATAGGCAAAGGGTTCTTCGACGAATGGCGGAAACGGATCGGAGCGCATGCGCCTCTCGGCGATCTCGAGCAGTTCGGCGGAGATGTCGAGGCCGATCACTTCGTGACCCAGCTTGGCCAGCCAGTGCACCGTCCAACCGGGTCCGCAACCGACATCGAGGATCCGGTTCCGGCCAGGCAGGTTCACCGCACGGATGACGTCGAGGAACTGGAACACGTCGACCCAGAACGGGTCGAAGTCCGGGCCACCGAGGAACGGCTTGACCAGATGGAAGCGCTCGGTGTCGGCCCCACCGTCGACGACGAGCTCACGCAGGTAGGTCACGGCGCCCTGCTTCCAGTCGACCCCTTCAGGCAGGTCGGCGTTCAGCCGACGCAGAAAGTCGTCCTCGGCCGCAGAACGCATGGCGGGCGAGCCTACCGGTCACGATGCGACCTCAACGAGCCCACCATCGGGCGATCGGTCACGATGCCGTCCAGCCCACCAGGCAACCGGCGCCTCCCGCACCGGTAGGGTCGGCAAGGTGATCGCGGTCATCTCGGGTGGAGTGGGAGCGGCCCGCCTGCTCAGCGGTTTGATCCAGGTCGTCGACCCGATGGAGATCACCGCGATCGGCAACGTGGGCGACGACATCGAGCTGCACGGCCTCCACGTCAGCCCCGACCTCGACACGATCACCTACACGTTGGCCGGCGCCATCAACCCGGACACAGGATGGGGGTTGGCCGGCGAGTCGTGGCAGGCCATGGGGTCCCTGACGCGCTACGGCGGTAACACGTGGTTCAACCTCGGTGACCGTGACCTCGGGACACATCTCTTTCGGTCCCAGCGCCTGGCCGAGGGGGCGACGCTGTCCGAGGTGACCGGGGAGATCACCAGCGCGTGGGAGTTGGACGTGACCCTGCTACCGGCGACCAACGACCGCTTGCGCACCATGATCACTGTGGCCGACGAGGGCGAGATCGGCTTTCAGGAGTACTTCGTCCGCCGCCAGCATGCAGTGCCGGTGACGGCCATCCGATTCGACGGCGCCGACTCGAGCGATGCAGCCCCCGGGGTCCTCGAGGCGATTCGATCGGCGGAGCTCGTGGTGATCGCGCCGTCGAATCCGCTGGTGTCGATCGACCCGGTGCTCGCCGTGCCGGGTCTGCGCGAGGCGGTGACCGCCCGACGGGATAGGACGGTAGCCATCTCTCCGATCATCGCCGGCGCCGCGCTCAAGGGTCCCGCAGACCGTCTGATGCGGGAGCTGGGTCACTCGCCCACCGTGGTCGGGGTGAGCGAGCTCTACGCCGAGCTGGCCTCGACGTTGGTGGTCGACGAAGCGGATGCGGCTTTGTCCGAGGCGGTCGAGGCGGCAGGCCAACGGTGCGTGGTCGCGCCGACCATCATGTCGGACCAGGCCGCTGCGAAGGCACTGGGCGAGACCGTCGTCGGCGCGTTCGAATGACGGCTCGACTCGAGATCTTCGGCGTCGAAGGCATCGGTGAGATCCGTCCCGGGGATGATCTGGCCGGCCTGATCAGCGATGCCGCGCGCGACATGGACGACGAGCTGGTCGACGGTGACGTCGTCGTCGTGACGCAGAAGATCGTCTCGAAGGCCGAGGGTCGACTGGTACCTATCGACGCCGATGACCCCCGGGGCCATGTCGCCGTCGTGGAGGCCGAGACGGTGCGGGTGCTGCGACGCCGTGGTGACCTGGTGATCACCGAGACCACTCACGGTTTCGTATGCGCCAATGCCGGTGTCGATCTGTCGAACGTCGAGCAAGGGTGGGCCGCCCTCCTCCCCGCCGACAGCGACCGGAGCGCCCGCCGCATCCGCGACGGCATCCGGGCTCGATCGGCGGCGAGCGTCGGGGTCATCGTCAGCGACACCTTCGGCCGCACCTGGCGGCGAGGGCTGACCGACGTGGCGATCGGTTGCGCAGGGATCGGAGCGATCGTCGACTATCGAGGGACGCCTGACGCAGGTGGCAGAGAGCTCCACGTCACCGAGGTGGCGGTCGTGGACGAACTGGCCGGCGCAGCGGAGCTGGTGATGGGCAAGGCGACAGGAATACCGGTGGCTGTGGTCCGGGGAGTGCCCGGTTGGTGGCTTCGTCGAGGAGACGTCCGTTCCGAGATCGTCCGGCCACCGAGTGAGGACCTGTTCCGCTGACGGTCCCGGCCGGTTCAGGCCGAGCGCTGATGGCCGACCAGCTCGATGGCCCGGTCGAGGACTTGAGCTCGCGCATCAGCGCGGCGAGCCAGGTGCCGGAGCCCGACCTCGGCGTCCCACAACGCACTCTCGGGGTCAGCGGCCAGTTCGGCACGACACAACTGCTGGCGCAGTTCGGTCATCTCGGCGATGAGCACATCGAGCTCGTCGATCGAGTTCCGGAGGTTCACGCCCAACACGATACGCCCGGTCCGCTGTATTTTGCAAGCACTAGTGCAGAAATTCACGAATCGGACAGCAGGTGTTCCTGCCCCCGATCGGCCGACCCACCTTCTCCTGCCAGCAAGAGCGTCACGGCTCAGGCGGCCGGCGCACCCCCTGCAGACGCTCGCCTGCCTCGGCCCGCATGCCGTCGCCCAGGACGCTGAACCCATCGATTACCGCGCCCGCTTCCACCCGAGCATCAGCTCCGATGACCGCGTTGGTCAGTACGGCGCCTTCTCCCACGAACGCCCCGGGCAGCACGATCGAGGACCGGATGACCGCCCGTGCACCGATGACTGCGCCCGGCCCGACGACCGCTCGCTCGACAGTTGCCTCCGGCGACACGCAGGCCGCGCCACTTATCCCCTCGGCGTGATCGCCCCGCAGACCATCGAGCAGGTCGATCTGGGCACGGAGGTACTGGGCAGGTGTGCCAGCGTCGATCCAGTAGGCCGCATCAGCCAGTGCGAACAGGGTTCCGTCTTGGACCATCGAGGGAAACGTCTCGCGCTCGATCGAGGTCCTGCGGCCGTCGGGGATGCGATCGAGGGCCGTGGCCTCGATCACGTACGTGCCGGCGTTGATGAGGTCGGTCGGCGCCTCGTCGCGGTGGGGCTTCTCCACGAACGCAATCACGCGACCGGCATCATCGGTCGGGACCACACCGAACGCAGAGGGATCTTCCACCTGATGCAGCGCAATCGTGGCCTCAGCCCCCCTGCTGTCGTGGAAGGCGATCAGCGCCGCAACGTCGAGGTCGGTGAGGACGTCTCCGTTGGCGACGAGGAAACGATCGGCGATCCCCGCGTCCAGCGCAGCAAACCTGATCGCCCCGGCAGTGTCGAGCGGCTCAGGTTCCACGGCGTAATGGAGCTTCACCCCAGCGCAGAGCCCATCGGGCCAGGTCTCCATGAACGCGTCCGGCCGGTACCCCATCGACAGGACCGCTTCGTCGACGCCATACCTCGCCAGGTGCTCCAGGACATGCTCGATCATCGGTCGATGCAGGATCGGCAGCATCTGCTTCGGGCGGGTCAGGGTGAGCGGCCGCAGCCGCGTCCCCATGCCGCCGACGAGGACGACGGCCCTCATGGCTTGGTCGTTCCGGTCTTCGAGCTGCTCGTGCCAGTTGATCCGTCTTTCGCTGGTGCGTCAGTCGACGGAGGTTGCGTGGGCGTCACCGAGTTCGGTGGCGGGGAGGAGGAGGAGGGCTGGGAGCCGGAGTTGACCTGGCTGCTCGGAGTCACCCCGCCAGTGCCGCCGCCGTCAGCCGCGCCGAGCTCCAACAGGTTGGGAGCCGCGCTCGGGGCAGAAGCTGTAGCGCCCTTCGGCAGGAAGGACAGGGTGAAGGCCTCGTAGTTGCCGAGGAACCGGGCATTGGAGAGCTCGGTCGTGTAGATCTTGTCAGGCTTCTCTCCGGATGCCTTGAGTCCCACCTTCCAGAAGGCCACGCGAACTTCACCAGGCTTGCCGTTGCAGCTGGTCTTGCCTTCTTTGTAGATCTTCTTGTTGGGCATCCGTATCGAGGTGTCGGTGACCTTCATCCCGACCTGCTCGAAGAAACGACCCAGCGTCGCCCCCTTGCCTGCGGCTCGGGTGACGAACGGATGGATGTGGATCACCCCGTCACCGTGGGTGTGGATGCCGAGCTTGTCCACAGGCCCATCCTGTATCGCCGGTTGCTCCCGACCGCAGATGTCGACTGCGAACGCGGCATGCCAGTGATCGCTCGCCTTGGTCGCATCGACGCTGGCCCGGGGCTTGGTGTTGTTCGCCGAAGCCGACTGGTTGTTGCCCCGAGCGAAGATCACGAGAAGGAGCCCACCGGCCACTATGAGCGCGATCGCCATCGGAAAGAGGAGGTTGCGCTGCTTGCGCGCTCGCTTTCCACCGCTCGAAGCGGCAACGCGTGCGACCTTGCGAGCCGAAGATCCTTTCGCCATGGGCGGCGAGGTTACCTGGCGAGCCGGGACGTCACTGACCGTCGACGGGTCCCACGGGCGTTCCGGAGCTCAACGAACAGGTCCTCATACGCCTCGGCGACGGCCGCTGGCGACGCCCAGCGCTCCACGTACAGCCGTCCCGCCGCGCCCATGGCGAAGGCCTCGTCGGGATGGTCGAGCAGGCGTATGAGGGCTTTGGTGAACGCCTCGGGGTCGTCCGGAGGCACTGCCAGCCCGGCCTGGGCTTGGTCGACAGTTCGCGCCACCTCTGTCCCCCCGTCGACGCTGGCCACAAGCGGACGACCCGCAGCGAGGATCGAGTACAGCTTGGAGGGCACGCTCGAGCGCGCCAAACCGGCCCGCAACGGCACCACGTGCACGTCGGCTGCGGCGACGACCTCGGGGAGCCGAGCCTTGGGCTGCATGTCGACGAAGCGCACGTTTGCCAGGCCACGAGCGCGTTGCTCCAACCCCGTCCGAGCCGTACCACCTCCGTTGATCACGAACACGACATCCGGCTCGCGCGCCAGGTGTGTCGCGGCATCGATCATCAGGTCGAGCGATTGAGACAGGCCGACGTTGCCGGCGTACATCACCACTCGCTTGCCCGTCAGACCGAACTCCCGGCGATAGGCGTTCTCCTTTTCCGAGGGCCGGATCCAGTCAGTGTCGATGAAGTTCGGAATGACCCGAACCTTGCCTGGGCTGTTCTGCGGCCCTCTGTCGACGATCTTCGCCGCGACGTTGTCTCGCAAGTCGTCAGACAGCACGGTCACCGCGTCGGCGTGACGGTAGGTCGTGCGCTCGAGCCAGGACGCAGCTGTGATGACAGACGCACTGGTGATCGCACCGAGCTCGACGGCGATGTCTGGGAACACGTCCTGGATGTTGAACACGAAAGGGATGCGGTGGGCTCGGGCCACTGCCCAACCGGCAGCACCAAGTGTGAGCGGCGGAGACATCGAGAGCACGGCGTCGGGCCGACTTCTGGTCAAGACCCCGGCCACGCCGGCGAGGAGCGTGAAGCCGGCAAAGGCCAATGCCCGCGCCGGGATGTTGCGCTTGTCGGTGGGGAACGGGTGCACGCGTGTGATGCGGCCCCACGGCACGTCCTCGTGGCGCATGAGGCCACCGTCCCATCCGGTCTCGATGGCGTGGTGCTGGTACCAGGGCAGCGCGCTGACGACGTGGAGTCGGTGACCTCTGGCCACGAGCTCGGCGGTGATGCTGGCCATGACCTCGCCGGTCGGAGCGAGGTCAGGCGTGAAGTGCGGGCAGATCACCACCAGCCGCAACGGGCGGACCGCGTGCTCGTGCTTGCTTGTCACGCGAGAGCCTGGCGGTAGGCGTCGGCCAGCGCGCAGGCGGCGCGCTCCCAGGTGAACATCGCAGCTCTCGCCGGGCCAGCAGCGATCAGATCGGCGCGTCGGAGGTCGTCAGTCAGCAGGGAGACCATGGCGCGAGTCCATCCGTCAGGATCACGGGGGTCGACCAGGCTGCCGGCCCCGCCCACCACCTCCGGCAACGCTGTTGCGTCCGCCGCGATGACTGGACAGGCGCGGGCCATCGCCTCGAGCACCGGAGCGCCGAACCCCTCATACAGCGACGGGAACGTGAGGCCCGTGGCGTCGGCCAGCAACACGTCGAGGTCGCGACGGGGGATCCTTCCGAGGCGGCGGACGCGGCTCTCCAGCCCGAGCGCCGCGATCTGGCGGCTCAACCGATCCTCCTCCTGGCCTGCTCCACCGGTGAGGACGAGCACGACGTCGGCATGGTCGATCGCGACCCCGGCGAACGCGTCCAACAGGAGCGCATGGTTCTTGTGGGGATAGGTGATCGCCGGATACAGGAAGAACTTCTCGTCGGTGGCGAGGCCGTGGCGGGCACGAACCGCGGCACGAACCTCGGCCGTTGGCGGTGCGCCTACAGGGGCGATCCCATGGGGCACTGTACGGATCCGTTGCGGATCGATCCCGAGCCGGTCACGTACCTCGCTCCCGGCATGGGCGCTCGGCGTGATCACCACGCGCGCCGTCTTCGCCGAACGCGGAAGCATCGCCTCGAGATAGGCCCGCTTGACCGGCGAGAAGTTGGCCGGCATGGCGAGAGGCTGCAGGTCGTGGACGGTCAGCACAACCGGCGTCGATCCGATCGGTGGGACGACCCCGCCCGCATGATGGAGCAGATCGATGCGGCGCAGACGGGCCCGTCGGGCGAGCCAGGAGCTCTCGGCCAGGATGCGGACCGGCTTGCGGGTGCCATCGAGACCGACGGCCACTGTCGGGTACGCAGCGACCAGTTCGGGATGGGCGGCGGCGAACGATTCGAGCACGAAGAGCGTCAGGTGCAAGTCGGTCGGTGGATGCTCAGCCAGCCCGGCGAGGAGGCGGGTGGTGTACTCCTCGCTCCCGCCCACCACACCCGGCCCCAGCCAGAGCAGGTTGTCCCCGACGCGAGCGACGATTCCTCGTTCTCGCCGCAATAGCGGGGTCATGGCGCGGCTATTGCGTCGAGAACGGCCGGTGGCCTGGGCCCCGGCCGCGCCGGCCCTCTCGGCCGCCTCGGCATAGGCACCGGCGGTGAGCTCGGCCGATCGAGCCCAGGTGTACGTGGCCGCTCGGGCGCACCCACGGCGGCGGAGGTCGGCTGCGAGGCCCGGCTCGTCGAGGATTCGAGCGAGAGCGGCAGTGACCGACCGGGCATCGTGCGGGTCGACGAGCAGTGCGGCGTCCCCGGCGACCTCCGCGGTGGCCGTGCCCGCCGAGGTCACGACCGGAGCGGCATGGGCCATGGCTTCGAGCACGGGCAGCCCGAAGCCCTCTTGCAGGCTCGGGTAGCAAAAGGCCGAGGCTCCCGCGTACAGAGCGGCCAGATCGCCCTCATCGACGAAGCCGAGCCGGTGGGCGCGCCGGCCGAGTGGCGAGATCCGAGCATCGAGGTCCTCGTTCCACCCGGTCGGTCCGACGAGCACGAGGTCGAGCTCACGGGCGCCGAGACCGCCGAAGCCATCGACCACCGCGCCGAGGTTCTTGCGCGGCTCGGTCGTCCCGACGAACAGGACATACGGTCGCTCCAGGCCGTGGACCCTCCGCACCCGCTCGACGTGTGCGGGATCAACCGATGTGATCCGCACGCCCCACGGCACGAGCCTCAACCGATCGGGCTCGAAGCCGACGGCCAAGCACGCGGTGAACGTCGCCTCCGACGGACAGAGGACCACAGCGGCGTGGCGGCGGGCGAGCTCCAGCCCACGTCGGAAGAAGCGATGGCCGTGACGGGTCGCGCGGTCCGGGTCGCCGAGGAACGCGAGATCGTGGACCGTCACCACCAACGGTCGGCGGGTGGCCGGGATTGCCACCGCCGTCGCGTGGACCACGTCGATCGGTCCGGTCGCCCGCTCGACCGGCGGCCATCGCAACGAATGCCACGTCTCGTAGAGCAACGGCCGGGGAAGAGGCAGCTGTCGCACCTTGATCGGCGGAGCGAACGGTGCTGGAGGAGGTGATCGGTGCAAGGCACTAACACCGACCATGTCCAGAACGGGTGAGGCGTCAAGCGCTCGACTGAGCTCGACGATCGACGTGGCAGTGCCTCCAGGCACCCGGTGCCAGCACTGTTCGAGGGTGATCGCCACCCGCAGCCGGTCGTTCATCACGACGATTCTGGCGGTTCGCAGCTGGCGCGGCCGACCACGCCTCCAGGAACGCCGAGCAGAACCGGGCGGTTCGGTACGATCGCCACCATGAAGGACTTCTGGGCCGGGCAACGGGTGGTCGTCACCGGGGGCAGCGGGTTCCTCGGTCAGGCGGTGATCCACCGGCTCGACTCGGCTGGCGTGTCCGACATCATCGTGCCGCGCAGCATCGATTACGACCTGCGTCGACGTGAGGATGCGGCGCGCTTGTTCGCAGAGCACCGACCCGATCTCGTGATCCACCTCGCGGCACGAGTGGGAGGCATCGGCGCCAACCAGGCCCGTCCCGCCGACCTGTACCTCGACAACCTGCTGATGGGCACCTACGTGCTCGACGAGGCCCGCCTCCACGCGACGACCAAGACGGTGATGGTCGGAACGATCTGCTCGTACCCGAAGTTCACGCCGGTGCCCTTTCACGAAGAATCGCTCTGGGAGGGTTACCCCGAAGAGACCAACGCGCCGTACGGCATCGCCAAGTTGGCTCAGCTCGTGCAGGTCCAGGCCAACCGCGACCAGTACGGACAGAACGCGATCTACCTCATGCCGACCAACCTGTACGGGCCTGGCGACAAGTTCCATCCCGCGGTGAGCCATGTCATCCCGGCCCTCATTCGCAAGTGCGTCGACGCCGTGGAAACGGGAGCCGAACACATCGAGGTGTGGGGCTCAGGCTCGGCCAGCCGTGAGTTCCTCTACGTGGACGATGCGGCCGAAGGGATCGTCCTCGCGGCGGAGCTCTACGACGGTGGCGAACCAGTGAACCTGGGCGCCAACCGCGAGATGCCCATCAAGGAACTGGTCGACCGCGTCGTCGAAGCAACCGGCTTCCGCGGGGAGGTTCGATGGAACGGCACCAAACCTGACGGCCAGCCCCGCCGACGGGTCGACGCCAGCCGGGCCCATGACCGGTTCGGGTTCGAGGCACATACAGGGTTCGACAAAGGTCTGCGCAGCACCATCGACTGGTACCTCACCAACCGTGTCGAGGCCGAGGCCCGCGAGATCTGACGCGTTGTTTCGCCTTCACTCGGTCGCTTCGCTCCCTCCGTTCAGGCGAGTTGATCGCCGCCGCCTCCGGCGGTGGGCCATGCCGGTCTGGTCTGGGAGGGCTTGGCGTCTCGGCGCTCTCATCAGAGGGTCGCCGGCACGACCGGCTGGTCGCGCGTCAGTCGAGGGAGCGGAAGTACTCGACGGTTCGAGCGATGCCTTCGGAGAGGTCGGTGGTCGGCTCCCAACCGAGGATCCGGCGGGCGAGAGAGATGTCGGGCCGCCGTCGCGTGGGGTCGTCGACGGGAAGGGGCTCGTACACGATCTCCGAAGAAGACCCGGTGACCTCGATGACGATGTCGGCCAGCTCGCGCATCGTGAACTCATCCGGGTTCCCGATGTTGACAGGCCCGATGTAGTCCGAGTCGAGCAGCGCGAGGAGACCCCGCACCTCGTCGTCGACATGGCAGAAGCTACGGCTCTGGCTTCCGTCGCCGTACACAGTCAGAGGCTTGCCGGCCAAGGCCTGCACTATGAAGTTCGACACCACCCGGCCGTCCATCGGCCTCATACGGTCGCCGTAGGTGTTGAAGATCCTGACGATTCGAACGTCCAGGCCATGGAATCGGTGATACGCCATGGTCATCGCCTCGGCGAAGCGTTTGGCCTCGTCGTAGACGCCCCTCGGGCCGATCGGGTTCACGTGACCCCAGTAGGACTCGGTCTGGGGGTGCACCTGCGGGTCTCCGTACACCTCACTGGTGGAGGCGAGGAAGTACCTGGCCCCTTTGGCCTTTGCCAGACCGAGGGTGTTGTGCGTGCCGAGGCTTCCGACCTTGAGTGTCTGGATCGGCATCTCCAGGTAATCCTTGGGAGAAGCCGGACTGGCAAAGTGCAGCACTGCGTGGACGTCGCCCTCGACCCACACGAAATCGCTCACGTTGTGCTCCATGAACGTGAACGCGCCGTTCGCGAACAGGTGCTCGACGTTGGCCAACGAGCCGGTCACCAAGTTGTCGACGCAGACGACCTCGTCCTCGCGGGCGAGCAACAACTCACAGAGATGCGAGCCGATGAACCCGGCCCCTCCCGTGACCACGACGCGTGCCATCAGCGTCTCACGCTCGTCCGATGCCTTCGAAGTCGAACCCGCGACGCACGAGCGCCGCGCGATCGACCAGGTTCCGCGCGTCGATGACCCGTGCTGAGTCCATGACCTCGGCGACCTTGTCGAAGTCCAGCCATCTGAACTCGTCCCACTCGGTGAGGATGGCCAGCACCTCGGCGCCGGCGCATGCGGCATACGGGTCATCACACAGCTCGATGCCGGTGAGCCAGGGATCCTCGGTCGATCGGGGAACGGCCGGATCGTAGGCCTGGACCTTTGCGCCGCGCTCCTGCAGGCGACGGACGACCTGGAGTGACGGAGAGTCCCGCAGGTCATCGGTACGAGCCTTGAACGTGAGGCCCCAGATGGCGACCTTGACGCCCTGCACTGAACCACCGGCCAAGCGGATGACCTTCTCGGTCACCCGCTCGAACTGCTCTTCGTTGACGGTGATCACACCTTTGAGGAGGTCGAAGTCATACCCGGCGTCCTCCGCGATGCGGACCAGGGCCCGCGTGTCCTTCGGGAAGCAGGAACCACCGAACCCTGGACCGGGCCGAAGGAAGGCGTTGCCGATGCGTTTGTCATAGCCCATGCCGAGCACGACGTGGTTGACGTCGGCCCCCACCGCCTCACAGACCGCAGCGATGGCGTTGACGAAGCTGATCTTCGTGGCGAGGAACGCATTGCTCGCGTATTTGATCGTCTCTGCTGACGCCGGATCGGTCACTTGGAGCGGAGCGGCGAGCCCCAGGTAGAGCCCTGCGACCCGGATGGCCACCCCTTGGTCCTCGGCGCCGATGACGACGCGGTCGGGGTTGAGGAAGTCGTGGACAGCCGAGCCCTCACGCAGGAACTCGGGATTGGAGACGACGAACACGTCAGCGCGACCGAGGGCGCGTTCAACGACGCGGGTCGACCCGACCGGAACTGTGGACTTGTTGATGACCACCGATTCGGGTTGGAGGTGCGGGCCGATCTCGTGAGCAGCCTGCTCGATGTAGGTGAGGTCGGCCGAGCCGTCGTCGCCCTGGGGCGTGGGAACGCACAGGTACACGAACTCGGCGTCGGCGGCGGCCTTCTCGGAGCCGAGCACGAACGACAGCTGTCCGGACCGCAGGCCCTCGACCACGAGGTCGTCGAGGCCCGCCTCCAGGATCGGCACGTCTCCCCGGCTGAGCCGCTCGACCTTGATCGGATCGATGTCGGCGCACACGACGTGGTGGCCGAGGTGAGCGAGGCAGGCGCCGGTGGTGAGGCCGACATAACCCGTGCCAATGATGGCAATCCTGCTTCCCACGCAATCCTCGTCGATCAGCTGTTTGATGGATCCTGCAGCCGACGCACGAGTGCGGTCACTGCGTCCTGCCACTGCGATAATAGCGGGAGGCCCGCAAAACGCAGGGCAGCGTTGTCCAGGACGGCTTCGACGGGTCGAACCGCCAAGCGCTGGGGGCGCAGGTCAGCTGTCGATACCGGGCGGAGCCGAGCAGGGTCGTGACCGGCGACCGTCAGCACGTGGCGGGCCAGTTCGTACCAAGTGGCCGATCCCTGGTTGGTGACGTGGAACAACCCCACTCGACGGTCTGATGCCAATCGAAGCAGCACTTGCGCCAGGTCCTCGGCCACCGTTGGGCTACCTCGTTGGTCATCGACGAAGGCCAACGCGCGATCGGGATCGACGGCCAGGTCGAGGACGGTCCGCACGGCGTTGGAACCTCCGGCTCCGGCCAACCAGGCGGTTCGCACGATCGTGGCTTGCGCTCCGGCCTCGTGCTCACCGGCGAGCTTGGAGCACCCGTACACCGAACGGGGCCGAGGTTCATCCCACTCGGTGTACGGGCGGCCCATCGTGCCGTCGAACACGTAGTCGGTGGAGATGTGGACGAGATGGGCGCCGACGAGGCGGCATGCCTCTGCGACGTG
>JBBSGQ010000049.1:0-13243 GCA_038253965.1 Acidimicrobiales bacterium
CGAGACGCCGACTGCGGCGGCGGATCGCGGGTCGAGCCTCGTGCTGCAAGTGCTCAGGTTGGCACAGGTCGGAGCGCGGTCCGGACCTCGTCGGGTACTGACATCTTGTTGGTCGTCCCAGGTTCGATACAGACATAGGTGATGGTCGCGGTGAACACGGGACGACTGTCAACAGTGCCGCAGAACGCGACGTCGAACGATGTGGTGCCCCACCGTGCGATACCGCAATCGACATCAAGCGTCTCCCCGAACGTCGCGGAGCCCTGCCATTCGAGCACGAGCTTGACGAGCATCCAGTCGATGCGATCGTCGGCACCGTTCCAGCCGAAGGCCTGAGTCGACCAGCTGGCCATGACCTCGTCGCAATAGGCGAGGTAGTGGGCGTTGAACACCACCCGTTGCATGTCGATCTCCTGGTACCGCACGCGAATCGCATGGCGGTACGGCCAACGGTCGACCGTCTCAGGCATCGGACAACCGCGCCTCGTCCGCCGACACCCTGCCGCGCAAGCGCGCCAGCTGCGCAGCCACCGGAGCTGGGCCGGCACCGCCCCGCGTCGTTCGCCGGGTGACCGCCACGCCGGGCTCGAGCAGTGCTGCAGCCTCAGGACCGAGGTCTTCATGCTGACCGACGAGGTCGGCGATCGGTGTATCGGATTCGATGGCCTCGCGAACGATCGAACCGACCAGTCCATGAGCTTGCCGAAACGGCATGCCCCGCTCGACCAGCCATTCAGCGAGATCGGTGGCTGCGCTGAAAGGAGAGTCTGCGGCCTCGGCCATGCGCTCGGTGTCGAAGATCGCCGAGCTCATGAGCCCCTGCAGGGCGGCGAGGGCCAGGCTCACCTGGTCGACCGCATCGAACAGCGGCTCCTTGTCCTCCTGCAGGTCCCGGTTGTAGGCGAGGGGCAAGCCCTTGAGCGTCGCAAGGAACCCTGCGAGATGGCCGATCAACCGACCGGCCTTCCCGCGGGCGAGCTCGGCGATGTCGGGGTTCTTCTTCTGCGGGAGCATCGAGCTGCCGGTGGCGTACGCATCGGCCAGCTCGAGGAATCCGAACTCCTCTGTCGACCAGACGACCATCTCCTCCCCCAGCCTCGACAGGTGCACACCGAGCAGCGCTAGCGCGAAGAGCGCGTCAGCGACGAAGTCGCGGTCACTGACTGCGTCGAGCGAGTTGTCGAACACCGCTGCGAACCCGAGGTCGAGCGCCGTGCCGGCAGGGTCGAGCAACAACGAGGAGCCGGCCAACGCGCCGGCCCCCAGTGGAGAGACGTCGGCCCGTGCCGACGCAGCAAGGAGCCGGTCGAGGTCCCGGACGAGCGCCCAGCCATGGGCCAGCAGATGGTGGGCCAGCAGCACCGGCTGCGCTCGTTGGAGATGGGTGTAGCCCGGCAGGTACGCCTCGCCGGCCTGCTCCGCCCGATCGATGAGTGTCTGCTGGAGTGCGAGGACGCGTCGCGCGACCTGCACAGTCGCCCGGCGTGTGTAGAGCCGAAGGTCCGTGGCCACCTGGTCGTTTCGGCTCCGACCGGTGTGCAGCTTGGCTCCGGCCGGTCCGGCCAGCTCGGTGACCCGCCGCTCGACAGCGGTATGGATGTCCTCATCGGACGGTTGGAAAACGAATGTGTCGTCGGCGAGCTCGGCCTCGACGTGATCGAGTGCACTGAGCACGGCCGCCGCTTCGTCACCGTCGAGGATCTCGGCTCTGACGAGGCCACGCGCGTGGGCCCGCGATCCCGCTATGTCGTCGGGTGCCAGACGGCGGTCGAATGACAACGATGCGGTGAACGCCATGAGCTCGTCCGCCGGGCCCTCGCCGAACCGCCCGTGCCAGAGCGTCGTCGCCTCGTTGGGTTCACCAGTCATCCGGGGACCCGCTTCGAGCCCTGCCGCGCCGCCCACGTCTCGATGCCGAGACCCCAGAGGCGCACGAAGCCGGCTGAATCCTCGTGGCGGAAGCGGTCGGCCGCGTCGTACGTGGCGAGCTCGTAGTCGTAAAGGCTGTGTTCGCTGCGACGACCCGTGACCACACAGCTCCCCGGTTCGAGGTGCAGTCGCACCTCACCCGTCACGAACTCCTGGCTCGACTCGATGAACGAGTCGAACGCCTGCTTGAGCGGGCTGAACCACAGGCCGTCATAGATCAGCTCGGCGTAGCGGGGTTCGATCCGGGCCTTTTCGCGGTCGAGGTCGCGCTCGAGGCAGATCGACTCGAGGTCCTTGTGGGCGAGGATCAAGGCCAGGCTGGCCGGACACTCGTAGGTCTCCCGGCTCTTGATGCCGACACGGCGGTTCTCGACCATGTCGATGCGTCCCCAGCCGTAGGAACCGACCACATCGTTGAGCGTGGCGATGACGTCGAGCATGGCGAGCGGTTGGCCGTCGATCGCCGACGGCATGCCGCGCTCGAAGCCGATGACGACATCGCGTGGCTCGGTAGCTGTCGGCCTGGTCAGGAGCCACACGCCCGGCGGCGGCACCGCCCACGGGTCCTCCATCTCGCCACACTCGATAGCTCGGCCCCAGAGGTTGTCGTCTATCGAGTACACCTTCTCCTTGGTGGCCATGATCGGGATGTCGTGGCGGTAGGCGTACAGGATCGACTCCTCACGTGTCATCCCCCAGCCCCGCACAGGCGCCACGACATCGAGATCCGGCGCCAGGGCGCGGGTCGACACCTCGAAGCGGACTTGGTCGTTGCCCTTGCCCGTACAGCCGTGAGCAACTGCGTGTGCGCCGTGCGTGCGCGCCGCCTCGACCAGGTGCTTGACGATGACCGGGCGCGAGAGCGCTGACACCAGGGGGTACCGGCCCTCATACATCGCGTTGGCCTTGAGCGCAGGCGCCACGAAGTCTTCGGCGAACTCCTGGCGTGCATCGACCACCACGGCCTCGACCGCACCAGCGGCCCGCGCCCGTTCACGAACGATGTCCCAGTCCTCGGACGCCTGTCCGACGTCCACACACAGCGCGATCACCTCGTGGCCGAGCTCCTCGATCATCCACCGCACTGCAACAGAGGTGTCGAGGCCACCGCTGTAGGCGAGCACCACTCGCTTTGCCACTCATCCCTCCGATTCGAGCGCCGGATCGCGCGGGGTCATGCGAGACCGGCCAGGTCGCGCAGAAGCGCAGCGACCTTGGGTCCGGCCCGCTCGGCTGCGACGACGATGAGCGTGTCGTCGCCGGCGACGGTGCCGAGCACTCCGGTCAAACCGGCACGGTCGAGCGCTGAGCCGACGACATGAGCTGAGCCCGGCGGAGTGCGCAACACGACAAGGTTGACCGACACTGCCACCTCCACGACCCAATCACCGAACACTCGACGCAGGTGGTCGTCGGGGGCCCGTTGATCCTTGGGCAGCGCGGGGATGGCGTACACGGACTCGTTGTCTGCCGATCGCACCTTGATGGCTCCGAGGTCGTCGAGGTCGCGCGACACAGTGGCCTGCGTGGCCGTCACGCCTGCACCGGCCAGCAGATCGACGAGCCGTTCCTGGCTCGCCACCGCATGTTGGGCCAGCAGCTTGGCCACCAGGTGCTGGCGCTGCGGCTTGTTGCGACGCGCCGCTTCCGATGCGACGTCGCGACTCATGTCGCGGTGTCCCGGAGGGCGGCGGCCAACAAGTCGATCGCCTCGTCGATCTCTGCCTCGCTGACCAGCAGAGACGGCGCCAACCGCAGCGCAGTCGGGGTGATCGCGTTGAGTATCAAGCCGCTGTCGAGCGCCGCTTGAGCGACGCGGCGGGCGTCGTGGCCGTCAAGCTCAGCTGCCACCAGCAGGCCGAGGCCTCGCACGGCGCACACCCCGTCGAGACCCTGCAACGCAGACACGAGGCGCTTGCCCGAAGCCGTCGCCCTCGCCGGGACGTCCTCGCTCTCCATGACGGTCAGGACGGCGCGCGCGGCTGCGGTGGCGAGTGGCTGGCCCCCGTAGGTGGTGGCGTGGTCTCCCGGTTCGAACACCGCGGCCACCTCGGCCCGCGCCCAGCACGCTCCGATCGGCACGCCATTGCCGAGTGCCTTCGCCATCGTCACCACGTCCGGCGTGATGTCGAAGTGCTGGTGGCCGAACCAACGGCCGGTGCGGCCGAGCCCGGTCTGTACTTCGTCGACCATGAAGAGGATGCCCCGTTCGTCACACAGCCGACGCACGCCTTGGAAGTACTCAGGTGTCGCCGGGTTCACGCCGCCCTCGCCCTGGACCGGTTCGAGCAGCACCGCTGCGACCGTCGGGTCGAGTGCCGCCTCGAGCGAGTCGAGGTCGTTCCAGGGCACGTGCCGAAAGCCCTCCGGTAGCGGTTGGAAGGCCTCGTGTTTCTGAGGCTGGCCCGTGGCGTGGAGCGTCGCCAGCGTGCGGCCGTGGAAGGAGCCGAGCGCGCTGACCACCACGTGCCGGCCTCGGCCACCCCACTTGCGGGCCAGCTTGAGCGCGCACTCGTTGGCTTCGGCGCCGGAGTTGGCGAAGAACACCTGGCCGCCCCCGCCGAGCAGCCGATCAAGGGTGAGCGCCACCTCCCAACCCGGCTGCGTCCCGAAGAGGTTGGACACGTGCAAGAGCGTGGCTGCTTGTGCGGCCAGAGCGTCGGTCACCGCGGGATGGGCGTGGCCGAGACCGGTCACCGCGAGCCCCGAGAGGAAGTCGAGGTACGACTTGCCATCACGATCCCAGAGTCGGCTGCCCTCACCGCGTACGAACATCACCTGAGGCGGCCCGTACGTCGGCATGAGCGGGCAGCGTTCGAGGGGTGGCGCGCCCATGGCTGCGGCGTGGGTGTTGGTCATGGTGGGCTCATCTCGTCGGTGCGGGTGATCATCGTGCCGACGCCAGCGTCGGTGAACAGCTCGAGCAGGACGACGTGGGGGATCCGTCCGTCGAGGACATGAGCAGACGGCACGCCTTGCTCGATGGCCGCCAGGCAGGCTTCGATCTTGGGGATCATCCCGCCAGTGACCACCTGGTCGGCCAAGAGGAGCTTGGCCCGGGTGGCACTGAGCCGGGAGACGAGCGAGGCCGGCTCGGCCACGTCGGTCAAGACGCCGGGTACGTCGGTGAGGTAGATGAGCTTCTCGGCGCCGACCGCGGCGGCGATGGCGATGGCCGCCGAGTCTGCGTTGATGTTGAGCGCCTGCCCGGCCGCGTCGGTACCAATCGTCGATATGACCGGTATGAAGCCATCCGAGAGGAGCGTGTCGAGGATCGACCGGTTGACGTCGACCACGTCGCCGACGTAGCCGAGCGCTTTGTCGCGCTGACGGGCCACGATCAGACCGGCATCCTCCCCGGAGAGGCCGACCGCCTGATGGTGATGACGGTTGATGGCCGACACGATCTCGCGGTTGACCCGGCCACCGAGGACCATCCTGGCGATGTCGAGCGTCTCGGCGTCGGTCACCCGGAGCCCATCTCGGAACTCGGGCTCCTTGCCCAGTTGGGCCATGAGCTCACCGATCTGCGGACCGCCCCCGTGGACGACCACAGGTTTGAGGCCGACTGCCCGCATCAGCACGATGTCCGCGGCGAACTGGTGGCTGAGCTCGGGGTCCACCATCGCGTTGCCACCGAACTTCACCACCACAGTGGTGCCGGCGAAACGGCGGATGTACGGCAATGCCTCGACCAGCACGCCGGCTCGCAGCGCCGGTTCGATGCCCGAGAGGTCGGTCTGCTTCGGCGACGTCGACGGCGCAATCATGACGTGGCCATGTTCTCGTCGATGTAGGCGTGCGTCAGATCGTTGGTGAGCACCGTCGAAACGCCCGTGCCGATGCCGAGATCAGCCGACACCTCGATGTAGCGCTGCGCCAGATGTGCAGCAACCGCCTTCGCGTCATGGTCGACCGGGATGCCCGCGGCCGCCACCACCACTCCGCCGTAGGCCACCGACACCCTCGCCTGCTCGAAAGCGATCCCGGCGCTGCCGAGCTCGCTCGCGATACGCCCCCAGTACGGATCCTCTCCGTACCACGAGCACTTGCACAGAGCGCTCCCGGCGACCTGGCGGGCACCGACTCGCGCATCGGCGTCGCTCGCTGCTCCGCTCACCGTCAGCTTCACGACCTTTGTCGCACCCTCGGCATCATCGGCCATCTGAAGAGCGAGATCAGCGCACGCCCCCGCGACTGCGGCGAAGAGATCGACGGGATTGGTCGGCCCGGCAGCACCGCTGGCCATGAGGATGACCGTGTCATTGGTGGATGTGCAACCGTCAGTGACCAGCGCGTTGAAGCTGTCGGCGACAGCGGCCGACAGAGCCCGTTGCAGCTCGTGCGGCTCCGCGTTGGCATCGGTGGTGAGGACGGCCAGCATCGTCGCCATGCCTGGAGCGAGCATGGCGGCACCTTTGGCCATGCCGCCGACAGTCACGTCGCCCTGCCGCACGATGGTCTCCTTGCGGGACGTGTCGGTGGTACAGATTGCCTCCGCCGCAGCAGTTCCACCGCTCAACGAGCGCTCAATCACGAGCCGCGGGATGCCGTTGAGGATCACGTCAGTCGGGAGATAGAACCCGATGAGCCCAGTGGAGCAGACGAGCACCTGGTCGGCGGCGCACCCGAGGGAGGTGGCGGTGACGGCGCACATTCGGCGAGCATCATCGCGGCCTCGATCGCCTGTCGCGGCATTTGCGTTGCCGCTGTTCAAGATCGTCGCTGCTGCGCGGCCGCCGCTGACCGCCAGGTGCTCCTGGCACATGAGCACTGGCGCAGCGGTCATGCGGTTAGCGGTGAACACCGCCGCGGTGGGAACCGGTCGACCGTCGACGGTGGCCACCAGCGACAGATCGAGATCCCCGGAGGGCTTGATACCGCAGTGGATGCCAGATGCGACGAAGCCGCCGGCGGCGGTGACGCTCATGAGGCGATGCTCGACGCAACAGCCGACCGAGACTGCCGGCCGTCGCGTGCAGCACGATCGGTCTTCACGGGTACAGCCCCAGGATCGGCAGACCCGTGGCCTCGGGCAGACCGAGAGCCAGGTTGGCGCACTGGATCGCCTGTCCCGAAGCGCCCTTGACAAGGTTGTCGAGCGCTGCGAGGGCGATCACCCAGCCGGTGCGTTCATCGGCGTACACGGTCACATGCGCCGTGTTGGACCCCAGGGTCGCTTTGGTCGACGGCGGGCTGTCGAGGACGATGACGAACGGCTCGTCGTCGTACATGCGATGCAGCGCGGCTCGGGCACCGTCAGTGGTCAGCGGCCCGGTTGGGCGGGCGTAGCAGGTGGCGAGGATGCCACGGTTCATCGGTGCGAGGTGCGGTGTGAACAGGATCTGGGCAGGCGCGCCAGCAGCGGCCGACAGGTTCTGTTCTATCTCCGGTGTGTGCCGGTGGTCGAGCAGCCCGTAGGCGACGAAGTCCTCGTCAACCGCACAGAAGCTGGTGCTGGCCTTCGGTGGTCGGCCGGCTCCTGAGACTCCGCTGGCCGCATCGACAACGATGCCCGTCGGCTCGATCAACCCGGCTCGCAACAGCGGCGCGAGCGCCAACGTGGCAGCGGTGACCCAACAGCCGGGCGCGGCGATGAGCGCGGCACCGGCCAGGTGGTCACGGAACATCTCAGGCAGGCCGTACACCGCGTCGGCGAGCAGTCCCGGTGCCGTGTGTTCCTGGCCGTACCACTGCGGGTAGAGCGCCGGATCGTGCAGGCGGAAGTCCGCTCCCAGGTCCACGACGTGAGCCACGTCAGCGTCGAGCAGCCCGGGAACAACACCCTGTGACGCTCCATGGGGCAGCGCGCAGAACACGAGGTCCAGCCCGACTGCGGACTCTGCGGTCCACGTCGAGAACGTGGCGTCGCCGTAGGCCGGGGCGAGGCTCGGGTACAGCGCCGCGATCGAGGTGCCGGCCTGGGTGTCACCGGTGGCGACGGCCACCTCGAGATCGGGATGGGACGCGCACAGGCGGAGCAGCTCAGCTCCCGCATAGCCCGACGCTCCCAGAACTCCGACCTTGGCCACCCCGGAACTCTATACGCAACTCTGCATGATTATGCAAACTCGGAAGGTCGCGCGGGCGCAGCGACGCGACGTTGGTGCGCTGAAGCCGGTCATAGCGGCACCAGCGCGCCAACCCGCACGGTCACATCGCCACGCCGCTGCGCTCACCGTGTGCCGCTCAGCCTCGAAGCGTTGCTCGATGGGCTGACTCGACACGTGCGATGGACGTGCGCCGAACTGCGGCGACCTCGTCGTCGGTGAGCGTGTGATCGATGGCCTGGAGGCGAACGGCAAAGGCCAAGGAGCGGGCACCGTCAGGGACAGGTGCTCCGCGATAGACATCGAACAACCGGACGGACCAGACCAGATCGCTCGATCCGGCGAGGGTGCGCTCGACATCGATGGCCGACACATCGTCGGGGACCTCGAACGCAAGGTCGATGTCGCTCGACGGGTACCGGCTGATCTGACGGTAGGTCGCATCACGGCGAGGCCCGTCGAGCAGAGCGCCGAGATCGACTTCCAACCACGCGACCTCTTGGCCGATGTCATGGGTCGCGAGCACTGCCGGATCGATCTCTCCCACAAGCCCGACTGCGAGCCCGTCGACGAGGACCTGAGCCGAGCGCGAGGGGTGCAGGCCCGGCACCTCACAGTTGACGACCGCAAGGTTTTCGAGCTTCAGCAGATCAGCCAGCGCGCTCCACACCTCGACCGCAGCCGGGGCGTGCCGGCCGGCCAGTAGCACGGCGAGATGCTCACGCTCGTCGGGGAGGACCTGACCGGGCGGTGACGGCAGGAACACGTGCCCGATCTCCCACAGCCTCACGGCCGTTTGCCGGCGCATGGCGTTGTACGCGCCCGCGCCGATCAGTCCTGGCCGCAGAGAAGGCCGCAGCACCGACTCCTCGGCCACCATCGGGTTGGCTAGCTCGATGCCGTCCGATGGGAGCCCGCAGCGTTCCAGCTGACCGGGAGCCAGGAAAGGCATCGGCATGCACTCGGTGCAACCGAGGCCGGCGAGCAGGCGCCGCACCTCGCGCCGCTCGCGTTGACGGGACGTGAGACAACCGGCCCGAGGTGCAGTCAGCTCGCGGTTGGGGATGTTGGCGTACCGGTGATGACGGGCCACCTCTTCCACCACGTCGATCTCGGTCGACGAGTCGTAGCGCCACGTCGGGACCACCACGTCATGATCGTCGCCGACCGGTGTCGCGGCGAAGCCGATCGGGGCGAGCAACTCGGCGATGCTGCTCTGCGTGAGGTTCGTGCCCAGCAGCTCGTTGATCCGCACCGTGCGCACGCGGATCGGGGATCGGTCGGGCAGGTCGCCACGAACATCGACCGAGCCCGGAGCGATGCTGGAGCCGCAGATCTCGACGGCCAGCTCGCAGAATCGAGCGATTGCGAGGTCGATGATCTCCGGGTCGGTTCCCTTGTCGAAACGAGCCGACGCCTCAGTGCGAAGGCCGAGCCGCCGTGACGTCCTGCTGATCGACGTCGGGTCGAACCACGCCATCTCCAACAACACGTCGGTCGTGTCCCCGGAGATCTCACAGGCTGCGCCACCCATGATCCCGGCGATGCCGACAGGGGTGTCCTGGGCGTCGCAGATGAGCAGGTCGTCGCTGGTCATCGCCCGCTGCACGTCGTCGAGCGTGACGAGGTCCTCACCGGGACGGGCCCGGCGGACTCGCAACCCGCGGCCCGGAACTTTGGCGAGATCGTACGGATGGTTCGGTTGGCCGAGCTCGAGCATGACGTAGTTGGAGATGTCGACGAGCGCGTTGATGGGACGCATCCCCAGATGAATCAGTCGCTGCTGCATCCATTCGGGTGAGGATCCGACCGCGACGTTGCGGACCACGGCGGTCACGAACCGGCCGCAACCGTCGACCGCATCGATCTCCACAGTGGTGAGGTCGCCCGCCGGAGGGCCGGCGGACGCTACGAGCAGAGTCGGAAGCGTGAAGGGAACATCGAGACCGGCAGCGAGATCCCGAGCGATGCCGGCGACAGACATCGCGTCGGGCCGGTTCGGGTTGACCTCGAGGTCCCACAGCACGTCAGGCTCGATGCCGAGCGCCTCGGCCAGAGCTCCGCCGGGTTCGAGACCGGGCTGCAGGATCGCGATGCCGGCGTGGTCGGCCCCCTGGCCGAGCTCACGCATGGAACACAACATGCCGTTGGACCATTCGCCACGCAGCTTGCGCCGTTCGATCTTCATGCCGTCGGGCATCACAGTGCCAAGCGTCGCCAGCGGCACGAGGTCGCCTTCGGTCATGTTGAACGCACCGCAGCAGATCTGCAGCGCCTCTCCGTCGCCGACGTCGACGTCGACCAACTGGATCTTGTCGGCGTTCGGATGGTCCCTCAGTGCCAGGACGCGGGCGACGACGATGCCGTCGAGCCCCTCACCCAACCGCGTGACCTCCTCCACCGGTGTGCCGAGGTCGGACAAGGTATGGCCGATCAGGTCCGCGTCCTGATCGAAAGGAGCGAACTCCCGTAGCCAAGAAAGCAAAACCTTCACCGCTGGATCACCACCAAAGCTGCGGCGGGAACGAACGCCACGGGGGACCGGCGGGGGGTGCGGGGGGCAGAGGCCTTCGGGCCGGAGCCCCGCACCAGCGGGTCCGGTTGCGAAGCGACAAACATCAGAATTGGCCCAGGAAACGGACATCGGGGCTCATCAGCTCTCGGAGGTCGCTGACACCGTGTCGCGTCGCCGCCAGGCGGTCGATGCCGAAGCCGAACGCGAAGCCGGAGAACTCTTCGGGGTCGATCCCGCAATTGGTCAACACATTCGGGTGGACCATGCCCGATCCTCCGAGCTCCAACCAGGATCCGTCTGGTCGCTGTATGTCGAATTCCGCCGACGGCTCGGTGAACGGGAAGTAGGCAGGGCGCAGCCGCGACGAGAACCCGGTGCCGAAGAAGGCCTTGGTGAACCGTTCGATGGTCGCAGCAAGGTGCCCGAACTTGATGCCGCGATCGATCACCAGACACTCGATCTGGTGGAAGACCGCGAGATGGGTGACGTCGGTGGCCTCGTTGCGGTACACCCGGCCCGGCATCACCGAGTAGATGGGGGGCGGTTTCGACTCCATCACCCTGATCTGGACCGGCGAGGTGTGGGTGCGCAGCACCACCTCCTTCGGCTTGCCCAGCTTCACGAAGAACGTGTCCTGGCTGTCGCGGGCAGGATGGTGCTCACCAAAGTTGAGCGCTGTGAAGTTGTGCCAGTCGTCTTCCACCTCGGGACCCTCGGCCACCGTGAACCCGAGACCGACGAACACGTCTTCGAGCTCCTCGGTGACCTGCGTGATGAGGTGGAGGTGACCGGTCTCGCGAGTGGGCCGAGCCTCGGTGAGGTCGAGCCGCTCGCGCTCCAGTCGAACCGTGCGCTGCCCTGCCGACAGCTCGCCCCGACGGGTGTCCACTGCCGCTCGTACCGCATCACGGGCTGCGTTGAGCGCGGCACCGGTCGACCGGCGCTCGTCAGGGCCGAGCCCGCCGAGCCGACGCTTGTAACCGGTGAGGGTCGAGCGCTTCCCCAGCGTCTCTCGATCCACGATGTCGAGGGCGTCCAACGAGTCGGCCTTGGCCGTCCGCTCGACTGCATCGGCCTCCGCGCGACGGATCTCCTCGATCATGGTGGGCTGCACCTTGCCGTGCGATGCCGCTCCTCGTCCACTTCATACCGCCCGACGCTGGCGCAAGGCCTCGAAGCAGATGATCGAACCCGCCATCGCGACATTCAAGGACTCGCTGCTGCCGACCATCGGGATGGTGACCGCTTCGTCGACCAGTGAGGCCATCCCGCCCGGAAGGCCGTGTGCTTCGCTCCCGAGAACGATCGCCACTGGGCCGGTGAGGTCGGCCTCGTCATAGGGCCGGGCGGCGTCGACCTGGGTGGCGATGCGGCGGTAGCCCAGCGCGCCGAGCTCGTCGAGGACTTCAGCCGGGTCGTCCCGTATCACGACCGCAATGCGGAAGATGGCGCCAGCCGACGCCCGCACGCACTTCGGGTTGCTGGGATCGACGGCTCCTGCGCAGAACACCACCGACGAGAAGCCGGCGGCATCCGCCGTGCGGAGCAACGTGCCGGCGTTGCCCGGGTCGCTCACGCCAGCAAGAACCAGCATCGACGACGTGGAAGTCGCCCGGTCGACACCAGACGATGTCGACGCTGCGATCGCGGCCACGCCGGGTGGGTGGACCACATCGGTAAGACGAGCCAACGCACCAGGCGCCAGCTCCCAAACACCTGCTCCGGTGGCGGCCGCACGATCGACCAGATCCTCGATGTCGCGGCGGCCGAGGGCGCTCGCCTCGACGAAGATCGACTCGAGCACGACGCCGGCGTCCAACGCGTCCCCGACAAGGCCGGGCCCGTCGATGACGAACGCTCCCTCAGCCCGGCGGGCCGACCGGCTTCGCGCCAACCTCGCCAGCCGCCTGGCGCGATCGTTGCGAGGGGAGAGAGGGCGCGCCGCGGTCGTCGGAGTCTTCAGTCGATCGGGCGCGCCTCGCTGGCAACCTTGACCAGCGCGGTGAACGCGACCGGGTCGGTGACGGCGAGGTCGGCCAGCACCTTGCGGTCGACCTCCACCTCGGCCGCCTTCAAACCGCTGATGAACCGGCTGTAGCTGATCCCGTTCTGGCGGCATGCCGCGTTGATCCGCTGGATCCAGAGCCGGCGAAACTCTCCTTTGCGGGCCCGTCGGTCGCGGAACGCGTACTGCAACGAGTGCATGACCTGCTCGTTGGCGGAGCGGTAGGACCGGCTCTTGTTGCCGTAGTAGCCCTTGGCCCGCTCGAGCGTGGCGCGGCGGTGCTTCTTGCTGGCGACAGCGCGCTTGACCCTGGCCATCGTGAGTTCCTTTCGATCGGGAGAGGCGGATTACTGGCCGAGCAGGCGCTTCATGCGCTGACCATCGCCACGGCTGAGGCCCACAGTGCCCTTGAGCCGGCGGGTGCGTGTCGACGGCTTGCCCTCGAAGTTGTGCTTGCGGAACGCACGCTCACGGCGCAGCTTGCCCGTGCCAGTTGTCTTGAACCGCTTCTTGGCCCCGCTGTGGACCTTCATCTTCGGCAACGTCGTCTCCTTGATCGCACAACCCGCTCGGTCGTGCTCGTTTCAGCTCTCGCCGTTGGTTCCTTCGGCCGGCGCGGGGCCGGTCCCGTTGGGGGTCCCGGCGGTTGCTGCCGGGTCGTTGGCTACGTGCTCTTCGGCTTCCTTCTTCTGAGCGGCGGCGTGAGCGGCCTGTGCTCGCTTGTCCGGCGCAAGCACCATCACC